>DATAQF010000296.1:0-6078 GCA_036264795.1 Candidatus Limnocylindrales bacterium
GCGGCAGCCGGACGGACTCGCGGTCGCGGAAGATGAGCCGGATCGGCGTCCCGTGGAACCCGAACTCCTCGCGAAGCCGGTTCTCGAGATAGCGCCGGTAGCTGAAGTGGATCGAGGCGGCGTCGTTGGCGAAGAAGACGAACGTCGGGGGCGCGACCGCGGCCTGCGTCCCGTAGAAGATCTTCGGCCGGCGGTTCTTGACGACCGGCGGGACCTGCCGTTCGACAGCGGTCCGAATCACGCGGTTGAGCTCGGCCGTGGAGATCCGCTTGCGGCGCTCGCCCCAGATGTCGATCGCGAGCTCCAGCACCCGGCCGACGCGCTGACCGGTCTTGGCCGAGATCGAGACGACCGGGGCGAAGTCGAGGAACGGCACCTCGCCCTGGATCCACTCGACGTACTGGTCGAACGTCGTCCCGGTCTTCTCCTCCACGAGGTCCCACTTGTTCACGGCGATGACGAGGCCCTTGCCCTCCTCGACGACGTAGCCCGCGACGTGGGCGTCCTGGGCGGTCAGGCCCTCGACCGCGTCGATGACGAGGACCGCGACGTCGGCCCTGCCGATCGCCTTCAGGGAGCGGAGCGTGGAGAAGCGCTCGGCCGCGGGCCCGGAAGCGACCTTGCCGCGCCGCCGAATGCCGGCGGTGTCGATGAGGACGATCTCGCTCCGGCCCCACGCGAGGCTCGTGTCGAAGGAATCGCGAGTCGTGCCGGGCACCTCGGACACGATCGCCCGATCCTCGCCGAGGAGCGCGTTGAGGAGCGAGGACTTGCCGACGTTCGGGCGACCCACGAAGGCGATCGCGGCCGGCGAGTCGTCCGACTCGGCCTCGATCGCGGCGTCCCACCGGGCCTCGATCTCGGCCGTCCCGGTCCCCTGCCCGTCGAGGGCGTCGAGGGCCTCGGCGGCCTCGTCGTCGGTCTCGCTCTCCGGCCCCACGACGTACGGTTCGAGGCGCCCCGCGGCGACGTCCCGCGCCCATTCGTCGGCCTCGTCCTCTCGGGCCTTCCGGGCGATCTCGGCCTCGGACTCCGGCGGCAGGGCCCAGACGATGGCGTCGAGGAGGTCGCCCGTCCCGCGGCCGTGCGACGCGGAGATGGAGTAGGTCTCCTCCCAGCCCATCGACCAGAACTCCGCGGCGTCCGCCTCACGCTGCGTGTTGTCGACCTTGTTGACCGCGACGAGGATCGGCTTCGTCGCCTTGCGGAGGAGCTCCGCGGCCTCGAGATCCGCCGGAGTCATGCCGCTCACCGCGTCGACGAGGAACAGGATCACGTCGGCTTCGCGGATCGCCAGTCGGGCCTGCTCCTGGACCTTGAGCTCGATCGGATCGTCGGTATCGACCTCGAGCCCTCCCGTGTCGACGAGCACGAATCGGCGGCCGTTCCACTCCATGTCGCCGTACATCCGGTCACGCGTCGTCCGGGCACGATCCTCGACGATCGCCTGGCGCTTGCCGACGAACCGGTTGAAGAGCGTGGACTTGCCGACGTTCGGCCGGCCGACGATCGCGAGGACCGGCAGGCCCGCCAGGGTGCGCGACGCCACGCGTCAGGCCGCGCCGGATCTTGGTGCGGCGCTCTCGTTGTGGACGAAGCTCGGCAGGGACGTCGTCCGGCCGGCGGGTGTCGCGGCGCCGGCCAGCGCCTCGCCGGCAAGCTCGTCCGCGCGAGCGGCAACCTCCGGCGTGCCGGCGATCTCGAGCACGCGGCGGGCGACGTCGCGGAGGTCCTCGATCGGCGTCGAGGTGCCACCGGTGATCCCGACGACCTCGCGGCCCTCGAACAGCGTGGCATCCGTGAGATCCGGTGCGCCTTCGATCTGGAGGGCGGGCGTTCCGGCGATCCCGACGAGCCTCGTCAGCTCCTTCGTGTTGGCGCTCGAGCGACCGCCGACGACGACCATGAGGTCGACCTCCTGCGCCGCGGCGACCGTGTCCTCCTGGCGGCGGATCGTGACCGGACAGACCGTGTTGACGATCTTCAGCTCGTGGCTGCGTCCGACCATGAACGCCGCGAGCTTCTCGAACTTCCACGGCGGCTGTGTCGACTGGGAGATCAGGGCCATCCGCTTCTTGCGCGGGACCTTCTGCTCCCACTCGTCCTCTTCGTCCACGACGATCGCGTCCGGCGCGAACCCGAGCATCCCGACGACCTCGGCATGGTTCGGGGTGCCGAGGAGGACGATCGTGTAGCCCTCGTCGACGAGCTTCACGAGCTCGCGGTGCTCCTGGATGACCCAGGTGCAGGTGCCGTCGATGACCTCGAGGCCGCGCTCGTTGGCCCGCTCCATGACGTCCGGCCTGACGCCGTGAGCGCGAATGACGACCGCGGCACCGTGGTCGACGTGATCCAGCGTATCGACCGTCTCGATCCCGAGCCGCTCGAGGTCGGCGATCACCCCTTCGTTGTGGACGACCTGTCCGAGGGTATGGGTCGACTTGCCCGCCGCGCGGGCCTCCTTGGCCTTGTCGATCGCCTCGCGCACGCCGTAGCAGAAGCCGGTGCGGCGGGCGATCCGGATCTCTCGAACGGTGCCCATCTCGGTTCCAGTATCGCACGACGCCCGTTCAGGACCTGATCGTCAGCCCTCCGCCGACGCATACGCCCCGCGATGGCGCGGGTCCAGGAGGGCGGCGATGCGTCGCATGATCAGCGTCGTCGCAAGGGGCTTCGCGGCTCGACGGTCGATCCCCGGCGGGAGGACGTCGGCGAGCCGGAACGGCTCCCCCACCCGCATCGTCGCGTGACCGCCGGGATGCGGCAGCTTGTGGCCCTTCGGCCACACGCGGTCCGTGTTCGAGACGCCGATCGGGACGATCGTCGCGCCGGTGCGGAGCGCCAGCATCGCGAGGCCGTCCTTCGGCGCCTGGAGCTCGCCGTTCGGGCTGCGGGTCCCTTCGGGGAACACCATCAGGACCCCGCCCGCCTCGAGGACGCGGGTCGCCATCCGGAACGCCTCGACATCGGCGCTGCCGCGGTCGACGGGGACGACGCCGCCATTCCGAGCGATCCAACCCACGACCGGCCATTCGAACATCTCGCGCTTTCCGAGCCAGTGGACCCGCCGCCCGATCCGGGGAGTCAGCCATGCCCCGACGATCACGGGGTCGGCGTTCGAGATGTGGTTCGCCGCGAGGATCACGGGTCCCTCGCGGGGAATCGCCTCGAGATCGCCCTCGACCCGGACGCGGGTCACGGAGCGGGCGATCGCCCGCGCGATCAGCGCGGCCACCCGTATGAGCGGCGTGATCGAGCTCGCGACGAGCTCCGATTCCTCGATCGCGGGCTTGGCTGACGGACGCGGCCTGGCCGGGGCGGTCATCGGGACGATCTGCCGGCAGACGACCCGGATTCGGCCCGTTCGGCAACCCGGATGGCCTCGACGACGGCATCGACCGTCTGCTCGAACGTGTTGCCGTCGGTCACGATGTGCACGGCGTCGTCGGCGGGCCGGAGCGGCGCCGCGGCGCGGGTGCTGTCGAGGGAGTCACGGCGCCGAAGCTGCTCCAGGATCCGGCGCGCCTCCGCGCCGTCGGGATCGAGACCGCGTTCCTCCGCCCGGCGACGGGCGCGCTCCTCCGCGGACGCATCGAGGAAGATCTTCAGGTCCGCGTTCGGCAGGACGACCGTCCCGATGTCGCGCCCGGCCATGATGATCCCGCCCGGCTCGGCCGCCAGCGAACGCTGCCGCTCGAGGAGGGCGTTTCGAAGCGCCGAAACGCGGGACACCGCCGACACGGCCTCGTCGACGCGTGGCGTATGGACCTGGTCGGTGACGTCCCGCCCGTCGACGCTCACGTGGGCGAGGCGTCCGTTCTCGTCCGGCACGAGCGCGATCTCCGGCACCAGCGCGACGAGCGCGCCCGGCTCGGGCTCCTCGCCGTCCCTCATGAGCCCGCGCTCCAGCGCGAGCCAGGTCGCCGCGCGATACAGCAGGCCCGTGTCGCAGAACCGATAGCCGAGACGCAGGGCCGCGGCCGCGCCGACGCTCGACTTCCCCGACGAGCTCGGCCCGTCGAGGGCAACGACGAGACCGGGGTGCGAATCACGTGGGCTCACTGCGTCGAGCATAGCGAGCCGCATCTCATCGACGGCGGCGCGGCGCCTCGACGTCGGCTCGCGCCGCACCGGCACCGGACCCATCGCGCGACCGGCCCCCACCCGACGCCAGGCCACGGACCTCGGGCGCCTTGAGTGACCGGATGCGGCCGCTGCGCAACCCGTCGATCCGGACCGGCCCGATGCGCACCCGGACGAGCCGCTCGATCGGCGCCTCGACGGCGCCGAACATTCGGCGGAGCTGCCGTCGCCACCCCTGCCGGAGCGTGGCGCGATACCAGCTGAGCCCGGCCGCGGGGCGCGGGTCGAGGAGCTCCTCGAGGCGGTGCGTCTCGATCTCGGTCATCGCCCGCAGGTGATGGAGGGTGGCCTCGCCCTCCTCGAGCTCGATGCCACGCTCGAGAGCCGCAACCTGGCCGTGCGCCAGCGGTCTCGCGAGCGCAATGGCGTACTCGCGCTCGACCCCGAACCGGGGATGAAGCACCCGCTCGGACCAGCCGCCGTCGTTCGTGAGGATCAGCAGGCCCTCGCTGTCCTGATCGAGACGACCCACGGGGTAGAGGCGGCCGCCGTCCGGGATCAGCGCCGTCGGGACCATGTCGATGACGGTGGTCGCCGCGTGTCGGTCGTGGGTCGTCGAGGTCACGCCGGCAGGCTTGTGCAGCAGGAGGTACGTCGTCCGAGCGGCTGCGCCGATCGGCAGGCCGTCGACGAGGATCCGGGCCTTGTCCGGGTCCACGGACTGGCCGATCGTCGCCCGCTTTCCGTCGACTTGGACCCGGCCGGCGGCGATCAGGTCCTCGCTCGCGCGTCGCGAGGCGACGCCGGCCGCCGCCAGGACCTTCTGAAGACGCTCGGGCGGCATCAGCCGGCTTCCATGCTCTCGTCCACGTCGGGTGCGGCGCCGGTTGCACCATCCGTGTCGTCCTCGACGAGGCGGGCGGCGACGTCGGCGTCGAGCGGCGGCAGCTCCTCGAGGCTTGCCAGGCCGAACCGCTCGAGAAAGTCGAAGCCGGTGCCGTAGAGGAACGGCCGTCCAGGCCCCTCGGATCGGCCGAGCTCGACCACGAGCCGGCGGTGGAGGAGCGATCGGATCGTGTAATCCGAGTCGACGCCCCGGATCCGCTCGATTGCGGCCTTCGTGACAGGCTGGCGGTACGCGACGATCGCCAGGGTCTCGAGCGATGCCGGCGAGAGGCGCACGGCGTCGGCACCAACGTACCGAGCGATCAATGCCCCGGCCTCGGGAGCGGTGACGAGCTCCACCCGATCGCCCGACACGATGAGCCGGATCCCGCGCGACGCGAGCGAGACCTCGAGGTCGCCGAGACGTGCGTCGACCGTGGCCCGATCCACGCCCGCGAGGGTCGCGATCTCGCGGCGCGACAGCGGCTTCTCGGCGACGAAGAGCAGCGCCTCGAGCTGCACCTCCGAGAGCTCCGTCGGCGTCACGTCCTCGGCGGTTTCGCCCGGCTCGGGGTCGGCTGCCTCTTCGATCACGCGAACGTCTCCAGGGTCTCGTCGATGGGCGCCGCCAGATCGGTCGGGGCGCCGATCCGCTCGTCCTCCGTCGTCGCCCGCGCGAGGATCGGTCCCCACGGCTCGTCCTGGGTGACGACGATCTCGCGCCGCTTCATCAGCTCGAGCATCGCCAGGAACGTGACGGCGACCACGACCCGGTCGCGGACGCCGAGCAGCAGGTCCTGGAGGACGATGCTTCCGGCCCCGCGGATCGCGGCGCGGATCATGGCCGCGCGCTCGGTCAGGGTGATCGTCCGAGCCATCGCCTCGGGCGGTGGCGGCGGCGGTGGCGCGAGACGGACGAAGCCTGCGAGCGCACGCTCGAGGATGGCCGGATCGAGTCGTGGCGCGTCCACGGGACGAGCGCCCGCGAGGGCCGCCGCGGCCGCCGCCGAGGGCTCCCGCCGGAACAGGCCAACTCGAACCGTGGCCGCGTCCTGCAGCCGCCGACCCGCGTCGCGATGCGCCCGGTAGATGAGCAGCCGGGTGCGGAGC
>DATAQF010000167.1:0-2074 GCA_036264795.1 Candidatus Limnocylindrales bacterium
CGGGTCGCGGGCGTAGATGTTCGCGATCCCCGGGGCGATCACGAGCCGGTCGGTCGCGGCGAGAAGGATCGCAGAGTGGGCGAAGACCTCCTTGCTGCCGATGCTCTCCGGGATCCAGGCGGCGGGGAAGCCGAGCGACTCGAACTCGCGTGCTGCGGCCTGCTCCTCGGCGGCGGCAAGACGCTGGAGCGCGAAGCTCCAGACACCGGCACGCCCCATCCGCGCGGCGAGCCGCCGGCCACCGAATCCACTGAGTCCCGTCATCGCCGAAACACTACCCGACCGTCGGTCCGGGATGGGCGCCCGGTGCGACTTCGGTGCGGCGCACCGGCCGAGCCTCAGGCGCCCAGCCGGCCCCATATCACCTCTTCGGCCGCCGCCGACGCCTCCCGCCGACCGGTGACGGCGGCGAGGAAATGATCGCGGTCCAGTGAGAGGACGGTCGACGGGGTCGTGGCCCGGACGGTGGCGGTCCGGGGGATGTCCCGCAGCAGCGCGATCTCGCCGAATGAGTCGCCGGGCTCGAGGTGCCGGACCGGGGTCCCGTCGATCACCGTCTCGACCTGTCCGGACTCGAGAATGAAAAAGGCCTCGCCGATGTCGCCTTGGCGGATGACCTCGCGGCCCGCCGGGACGGTGATCCGCCGGACGTTCGCCGCCAGCTCCTCGGTCGTGCAGAGGGTGAGCGGATTGAGCATCGGCACGCCACGCAGCATCCGGATCTCGCGTTCGGGGATGATCGCTGCGTCGTCGGCGGTTCGGAGGACCGGCCAGCTGACCACGGCGAGGAGCAGCGTGAAGACGCCGGCGACCACCAGCGCCGTCGCCGGACCAACGACGCCGACGAGCAGGGCCCCGGCCACCGCGCCGACGGCAACCGCCGATGTCACAACAGTCTCGACCGCTCCGAAGACCGTCGCCCGGCTGCCGACCGGGACCGTCCGCTGAAGGAGCGTCACGCTCGCGACCTCGAGCACGCCCTTGCCCACGCCGCCGACGACGAGCAGCGCGGCCGCGGCCGCCAGCGTCGGGAGCAGGCCGGTCCCCAGGATTCCGACGCCCCAGAGCGCGATCGCGGCCACCAGCGCGACGGCAAGTCGGAAGTGCCGGAGCACGACGATGGACGCGGCACCACCGATCAGCCCACCCAGGCCGATCGCGGAGTTCAGGATCCCGACGGCCTGATTGCCGGCGCCCAGCACGGCCAGCGAGAGCGACACGAGGAGGACCGGCAGCATCCCGCGAACCAGCTGCTGAGCGACGATGACGGCGACGATCCAGCGCGGGTGCCGCAGGCGAAGCATCGTCCGGACGCCGGTCCGGCGCCCTCGTCCTGCCTCCACGCTCGGGAAGAGCAGGTTCACGCCACGGACGCTGACGGCAATGGCGAGGGCCAGCCCGAACAGTGCCGCACCGAGAAGGAACGTCGACGTCACGTCGCGGACCGACAGAAGGATCGCGGCGACCGCCGGACCGAGGAGACCGGCGAGGCTTCGGCCGGCGCTGATGGAGACGTTCGTGCCGACGAGCTCCTCCGGCGATCGCGCGACCTGTGGCACGAGCGCGGCTCGAGCGGGGCGTACACCCGATGCGGCGACGGCGTCGACGGCGGCGAGCGTGAAGATGATTGCCGCCGGCCCGGCAATGGCCGCCACAACCGCCGCCAGGCCGATCGCGATGAACCGAACGGCGAGGAGGCCGTGCAGCAGCCGATCGCGCGGTGCCGCGTGGCTCAGGCGCAGGAGAATCGGCAGGAGGACGACGGAAGGCGTCGTCTGGATGATCCCGACCAGGGCGACGCCCCCGGTTCCCGCGACGGCGTACGCATAGACGAGGAGGCCGACCAGGTAGACCTGCTCGCCGCCGTTCCACAGGAGGGACGCGAGCTCGAGCCGGCGGAGCGGTCCGTTCTGCGCAGTCGCCCGCAGGGTGGCCGGGACCTGAAGGGAGAGGGGAGCTGAGGAGCGATCGCGCACCTGCACAGAATGCCGAACTCGGCGAGGGCGGAGCGCGGCGTCCTTGGTTAACGGGTGGTGTCAGCGTGGGACGTCTCTGCGGATCGAGGGCCCGGGTC
>DATAQF010000014.1:0-3839 GCA_036264795.1 Candidatus Limnocylindrales bacterium
TGTCGAGCGGCCGGCCCCAGAGCCCCTGGTCGTACCAGCGCGGCCGCGGCCACGAGCCGGTGACGGTGGCGGGGAGCATCAGGTCCTTCGTCGCCGTGAGCGTCACTCGTTCGCCTCCTCGAATGTGCTGCTGTTCGCCTGGGTCGCCGCCGGTGGACGCCTAGTCCTGTCGCAAGCCAAGGAAGTTCCCATCAGGATCGCGGAACCACGCGCCGCGAGCCGGGCCGAGCTGGGCGATGTGCCCCGTCGTGGTCAACGGACCCTCGGTGTAATCGACAAACTGAACGCCCCTGGCCTCCAGGTCGCGAACGGTCGCCTCGATGTCGTCGACCTCGAAATGGGCGAGCGTGTGCTCCGTGACCAACCCCGGGCGGCGGAACACCGACAGCTCGCTGACGGAACCGACGCGGAACCGAATCGAGGCCGGGCTGTCCCAGAGCAGGGCGAGCCCGAGTGTCTCGCCGTAGAACGTGCGCGCCTGATCCAGGTCGCTGACGGGCAGGGTCGCGACCACCATCGTTGCCCCAAGCATCATTCACCCTCCTCGAAACGCCCAAGGGCCATCACCCTCGGCGGACACGCCCCCGCGAGGCGAGGGTATACCGCGCCTCCAGGACCTTGCGCGATCTCGCTCTGTCAGGCGCGGCCGGATTCGACCTCCTCGGCGCGGGTCCGGCCGGCGAGCTGGATCAGATCCTCGTGGAGCTCGAACCAGACGCCGTGGAAGCTGTCGACGCGGGGCGAGGCCACGTACCGCTGATCCCCGCTGCGCGCGAGCTCGAGGGCGCGGGCAAGGCGTTCGCGATACCCGCTGAGCCGGCGGGAGGCATGCTCCAATGGCGCCAGCCAGGCGCGGGCGTCCGCACCGATGGCCTCGAGCGTGTCGAGGATGCGCGCGTCGTACCCGGCATCCGAATGATCGTTGAGTTCGGGGTCACCGCCATCCTTCGGGCGGAGCTGCCAGGCTGTGACCGCGTCCTTCATTCGTCGGTCCAGATCGAGGAACGCATCGAGTGCGGACGCTGCGGGTTCGGTGCCCCAGGCGGACCGGTCGGCGCTGACCAGCTCCGCGGCCCGCTCCTTGCCGGCATCGGTCAGGCGAAAGGCGCCGGCGACGCTCGCAACGATCCCGTCGACGGCGAGCTGATCGAGCAACCGTCCGACCTCGTCCTCCGGCGCGAGCAACGCATCCGCGATCGTCGTGCGCGTGCCGAAGCCCTTCGTGGACAGGCGCCGGATGGCGTCGTCCAGATTGGCCGGTCGAGATCGGGATGCGCCCGTGCCGGCGTCGTCGGCGCCGATGGGCACTCCGAGCTCGGCTGCCCACGACAGGAGCGTCTTGGCCTCGGGCACCGGCTCGGTCGCGCCGGGGATGCTGCCAGCGAAGACCTCGCCTGTCGAGCCGTCGATCGAGATCACGTCACCGACGGCAAACCGTCGATCGCCGATCTCGACGACGCCGTCTCCGGGCACGACCTCGCTCGCACCCACGACGGCCGGAATCCCCCAACCACGCGCGACCACGGCCGCATGCGATGCCAGCCCACCGCGAGCGGTCAGGATCCCGGCCGACTTCGCCATGCCGTGCACGTCCTCGGGCGAGGTTTCGGCTCGAACGAGGATCACCGTTCGGCCGGCATCGGCGGCCTCCGCTGCGGCAGCAGGATCGAGCATGATCTCGCCGGATGCGAGACCGGGCGACGCCCCGAGCCCGCTCGTCACCGGGACGAGATAGCCGCTGCGCCCGGTCGTCGTCTTCGGCGGGTCGGCCAGGATCCGGGCGACGCGCTCGACCGCCCCGCGCCGGTCGAGCGGGAAGTCCGGGTCGCCGGCCATCTCGACCGCCATCCGGAGCGCCGCCTGGGGGCTGCGCTTGCCGATGCGGACCTGGAGCATCCAGAGCCGTCCGCGCTCGACCGTGAACTCGATGTCGCACAGGTCGGCGTAGTGCCGCTCGAGGCGGTCGGCGGCCTCGCGCAGAGCCCGGGCGGCGACCGGCAGACGATGGTCGAGGGCCGAGACGGGCTCCGTCGCGTGCGTCCCGGCGACGACGTCCTCGCCCTGCGCGTCGAACAGCACGTCGCCGTACAGGCCGGCCTCTCCGGTCGCGGGGTTGCGGGTGAAGGCGACCCCGGTCGCGGAGTCGGGGCCGAGATTCCCGAAGACCATCGCCTGGACGGTGACGGCGGTGCCCAGATCGTCGGGGATTCGTTCCTTTGCCCGATAGGCCTTCGCCCGGTCGCTGTTCCACGATCGGAACACGGCCTCGACCGCGAGCCGGAGCTGCCGCCAGGGGTCGTCGGGCGGCTCGTCGATGCCGACGATGTCCCGGAACATCGTCCGGAGGCGCGTCCGGCAGTCGGCGGCAAACGCGGCGTCGCCGCCCGCAGCGGCGGCCAGACCCGGCTCGGTCCCGTCAGTGAGCCCGAGGTTCAGGATCGTGTCCATCATCCCGGGCATCGAGATCGGCGCGCCCGACCGAACGCTGACGAGCAAGGGGTCCGAGGCCGAGCCGAACCGTCGACCCACGGCCGCTTCGATCTCCGCCGTCCTGGCGCGGATCTCGTCGTCGAGCCCGTCCGGCCAGCCGCCGGCGAGGAACGCGCGGCACGCCTCGGTCGTGATCACGAACCCGGGCGGCACCGGCAGGCGCAGCTCCGGCCCGAGCATCACGCCGAGGTTCGCCGCCTTGCCGCCGACGAGGTTCTTCAGCTCGTCAGGAGGCAGATCGGGCAGCCGGTCGAGCGGGAAGGTGAACGTCACGTGCCCGCCTGCTCGTGGAGGGCCTGCCAGACGCGCTCCGGTGAGAGCGGCAGGTCGCGGATGACGACGCCGGTTGCGTCCCGGACGGCGGCCGCGACCGCCGGCGCGACCGGCAGCAGGGCGCCCTCGCTCATGCCCTTGGCACCGTACGGCCCGGGCCCGTCGGCGTTCTCGATCGCGTCGCTGGCCATCTCCCGCGGCAGATCCATGGAGGTCGGGATCCGGTAGTCGATCGCGCCGAGATTCCGGATCCGGCCGGACTCGTCCAACAGGTAGTGCTCCATGAGCGTGTGGCCGAGACCCATCACGGCGGCGCCCTCGTCCTGGCCCCGGACCTGCAACGGATTGAGCGCCTTGCCGACATCGGACACGGTGACGTAGCGCTCGATCGTCACGTCGCCCGTCTCCCGATCGACGGTGACCTCGACCGCCGTGCAGTTGAACTCGTAGAACGCCGAGGTCCCGCCGAGCGGATGGTCCGGCTCGGCCTCCTTGCGCGACTCGCCGATCCCGATGATCTCGCCGCCGAGCCGTCCCAGCCCGCGGACGAGCACGTCGCGGATCGGCAGAACGCGGTCGCCGATGCGCACCTCACCCTGCTCGACGACGATCGACTCCTCGGCGGCACCGTGCAGCCTCGCCGCCATCGTCCGGAGCTTCGCCTGGACGTCACGGCAGGCGGCCAGGACGGCGTTACCCATCAGGACCGACGACCGGCTCGCCGACGTCTGCTGGTCGTAGGGCACGATCGCCGTGTCGCCCATCACGACCGTGACCCAGTCGAGCGGCGCGCCGAGCTCAGCGGCGGCGATCTGGGCAAAGATCGTCCGAGCTCCCTGGCCCATGTCCGACGTGCCGGCCGAGACGACGACGCTGCCATCGAGCAGGAGCCGGACCGTCGCGGTCGAAAGGCCGGTCGTCGGGCCGGATTTCATACCGACCGCGATGCCACGCCCGCGTCCCGCCTGGGGCGGCGTCGCCCAGCCGATCATCTCGGCGGCGCGCCGGACGGCCTGCGACCAATCGCCGTCGGCCGGCGTGTCGTGGGGAATGAATGCCTCACCCGGGCCGGCGAG
>DATAQF010000040.1:0-4130 GCA_036264795.1 Candidatus Limnocylindrales bacterium
CTCCAGTCCGCGATCCGCCTGAACCGCGAGGTCGGGAAGGTCTTCCGCGAGTCGCAGGTCTATCGCATCGATCACTACCTCGGGAAGGAGACCGTCCGGAACCTCCTCGTCTTCCGTTTCGCGAACGGGATCTTCGAGCCGATCTGGAATCGACGCCATATCGATCACGTCCAGATCACGGTCGCCGAGTCGATCGGTGTCGAGAACCGCGGCGCGTTCTACGAGGAGACGGGCGCGAGCCGCGACATCCTCCAGAACCATCTGCTCCAGCTGATGAGCCTCGTCGCCATGGAGCCGCCGGCCACGTTCGAGGCCGACGCCCTGCGCGACGAGAAGGTCAAGGTCATCCGGGCGATCGGCGAGATGACGCCGGAGCAGATCACGACGGACGTCGTCCGTGGCCAGTACGGACCGGGCTGGGTCGCGGGCCAGCCGGTGAAGGGCTACCGGGAGGAGGCCGAGGTCGATCCCGAGTCCGAGACGGAAACCTACGTCGCCGTTCGGTTCGAGGTCGACGACTGGCGCTGGTCGGGCGTTCCCTTTTACCTCCGGGCCGGCAAGCGGCTGCCGAAGCGAGCGACGGAGATCGCCATCCAGTTCAAGGAGGTTCCCCACCGGCTGTTCCGCGAATCGAGCACGGACCCCGATCCGAACCTCCTGGCCATCCGGATCCAGCCGGACGAGGGGATCATGCTGCGCTTCGGGGCCAAGGTTCCGGGCCTGGGGATCGACGTCCGGTCGGTGACGATGGACTTCACCTACGGATCGGCGTTCACGGTCGATTCGCCGGACGCCTACGAGACCCTGATCCTCGACGCGCTCCTCGGCGACGCGTCGCTGTTCACCCGAGCGGACGAGGTCGAGGGCGCCTGGGCCCGGGTGACGCCGATCATCGACACCTGGGCCGAGCTGCCGCCGCCGGACTTCCCGAACTACGAGGCGGGCTCATGGGGCCCGAAAGAGGCGGATGAGCTCCTCGCCCGCGAAGGTCGCAGGTGGAGACGCATATGACCGGCGGTGCGGTCGCCGAGGCGGCGCCACCGCGGCCGAACGAGCCGATCCTCCGCTGGCGCTCGCGCGTCCACAGCATCGAAGCGATCGAGACGGAGCTCGCCCGGATCTGGGCCGAGACGAACCGGGCGATCCAGGTCGACGCCGACGGCGATCACGTCAACGATCGGCACGTCTCGGCTCGGACGAGCGTGATGAACCTCGTCGTCGTGGCCCGCCGGCCGGAGGTCGGCGAGCGAGCCGCGGCAACGATTCAGAGCCTCACGGGCCGCCACCCATCGCGAACGATGGTCATCCAGATCGCGGACCCTGACGGGCCGTCCTGGATCGACGCCCTGATCGTCGCCCACTGCGTCACGCCGCGCGACGACGCGCCCGAGACCTGCGCCGAGACGATTCACCTGACGTGTGGCGGTGAGGCCGGTCGCCACCTCGACGCGATCGTCGCGCCGCTGCTCATCCACGACCTGCCGGTCACGATCTGGTGGCCGGACGAGGCGCCGTTCGGCAGCCAGCAGGTGAACGACCTCGTCGAGATGGCGGATCGCCTCGTCATCGACGGCTCGAGCTGGCACGGAACGGGCCTGACCCAGCTTCGACGCGTCGCGGCGATCGCCGAGCGCCTCCCGATCGCGATCTCGGACTTCGCGCTCATTCGCCAATCCCGCTGGCGCGAGGCGATCGCCGCCATCTTCGACATCCCGGACTTCATGCCATACCTCCGGCATGTGCGGCGCATCGCGGTCGCGTATGCGGTCAGGGACGAGATCGGCGCGGAGACGACGAACATCGTGAAGCCGATCTACCACGCGGCGTGGCTCGGGTCGCGACTCGGAATGAAGGTGGTCCGGCCTCTCGCCCCCATGACCGGGACGGCGGTCCGGCGGGCTCCTGTCCGCGGCGCACGAGCCACGCCGCTCGCGACGCCGGGCGCGGGGCTGGGCGCGACGCTCCATGCGGAGCGCACGGACGTGGCCGTCGTGATCCGGCCGGTGATGTCGGAGATGCCGCCTGGCACCACCCTCCGGGTGGAGCTCCTGGCCGACTGGCGCGGCTCCGAGCTTCGCGCGGATGTCACGGCCGAGCAGGAGGCGGTCCACGTCCGCGTCTGGCAGGACGGGGTGCATGCCCTCGAGCGCGGCTTCAACGCTCCCCGCCGGACCGACGTGGACCTTCTCGCCGAGGCGATCGAGGCGGGCGGGCGCGATCCCGTGTCGACCGGAACGCTGGCACTGGCGGCAGACCTCGCGGGCGAGCCCCTCGATGGATGAGCCGAACATCGTCACGCTGGCCGACCCGGACGCCTGCGCTCTCGCGGCGGCCGAGCGGATCGTCGAGATCCTCGACGTCGCGATCGACACCCGCGGCGAAGCGCACTGGGCCACGACGGGTGGCTCGACGCCGGTCGCGATCTACCAGCACCTCGCGGGCTCGCTGCGCAACGAGATCGACTGGCGAAAGGTCCGCCTGTGGTGGACCGACGAGCGGTTCGTCCCGTTCGACCATCCACTTTCGAATGCCAAGCTGGCCTTCGACCATCTCCTCGACGCGAGCGCCTTCACGGGCGAATCCGGGACCGGGGCATCCGGCGCCGACGTTCTGAACGGGCAGCTCCCCGGTGTCCCGATTCGGGCCGTCGACGTCCATCCGTTCCCGGCGGGCGAGGCGATCGGCGAGGGCCGCGACCCCGATTGGTGCGCCACCCGCTACGTCAGCGAGCTGCGGGCCGATGGTCCCGACGAGAACGACGACGGAATCCCCGCCCTCGACCTGATGTTGCTCGGTGTCGGGCCGGACGGCCACATCCTGTCGGTGTTCCCGGGCTCCGAGACGTTCGACCGAGAGGTCTGGGCTCTCGGGGTCCCGGCCCCGACCCACGTCGAGCCTCATGTCGCCCGGGTGACGCTCAATCCGTCATTCGTCGGCGCGGCCTACAACGTCGTGGTCGTGAGCCACGGCGAGGGCAAGGCCGAGGTTCTCCGGGACGTCCTCCGCGGCCCCGTCGAGCCGCGACGGCTCCCGGCCCAGCTCGCCCGCCGGCCGAGCGCGACGTGGTTCCTCGACCAGGCGGCCGCCCGGCTCCTGTGACTCGCGACACGCAGCGTCAGGCGGGCGTCCGCGACCTCCGCGACGTGCACGACCTGCGGCGATCATGACCGAAGCCTCCGAGGCCGCGTCCCGACCCCCCGTGTCGCAGGACGGCACACCGATCGCCGTCTTCTCCGCCGGCCACGGCCCGCCGCTGGTCCTCGTCCACGGAGCAACCGCCGATCACACCACCTGGCGGACCAGCGGTCCGCTGCTCGCTGCCCGCCACACGACCCACGCGATCGATCGCCGCGGGCGGGGCGCGTCGGGCGACGCCCCCAGGTACGCGATCGAGCGCGAGTTCGAGGACCTCGCCGCGGTCGTCGACACGCTCGCCGCGAAGAGCCCTGCACCGGTCGACGTCGTGGGGCATTCCTACGGCGGGCGGATCGGACTCGGGGCCGCCCTTCTGACGCGGAACCTGCGCCGGCTCGTCGTCTACGAAGGGGCTCCGTCGCCGCTCGGCGGACCGGGCTATCAGGACGCGGGCACCATCGCGCGGGTGGAGGCGCTCGTCGCCGCGGGTGATCGGGACGAGGCGCTCGAGACGTTCATGCGGGAGATCGTCGGCATGCCCGACGACGATCTCGACGCCTTCCGGGGCGACCCGATCTGGGCGCGCCGAGCGTCCGCAATGGACACGACGATCCGCGAGCTCCGCGCGGAGGTCGAGCCGGCGGCCTCGCTCGAGGCACTCGGCGCCGTGCGCCAGCCGGTCCTCCAGATCCTCGGCGGTGCGAGCCCACCGATCTGCGGCGAGGCGACCCGCGCGCTCGACGCGCGCCTGTCGAACGGACGGATCGTCACGATCGAAGGCGCGCGGCACGCCGCCCACCACACCCATGCGACCGCGTTCGTGGCCGCGATCGAGGCGTTCGTGGCCGCTTCCAACGTGGCAGACTGACGGCCATGGATTGGCTCTACTGGATCGTGATCGGCTTCCTGGCGGGTGCCCTGTCCGGCGCGGTCGTCGGCGGCCGAACGGCCCGCGGGTGCCTGCCGAACATCATCGTCGGCATCATCGGCGCGTT
>DATAQF010000043.1:0-6383 GCA_036264795.1 Candidatus Limnocylindrales bacterium
GGAGCTCGCGGAAATCCGGGAGCCGTTCGAGGCGATGGCCGGCGCCGGCGACGAGGCGGCCTATCTGGACGCCGACATCCGCTACCACGCGATGCTCGTCGCGGCGACCCACAACGACCATCTCGTTCAGCTCGTGGCCGCGTTCGGGCCGGCGCTGCAGGCAGGCCTCCGGGCGGCGACGAGCCACGGCTGGGAATGGCCCGACTTCCTCGAGTTCAGCATCGGCCCGCATCGCGAGGTGCTTGATGCCGTCGTCGCCCACGACCCGGACCGTGCCGGAGATGCGATGAGCCGCCTCGTGACGCAGTCGCAGACGAGCTTCAACTATCCGCCCGGTCGGGACAACCCGCCGGCGCGGCCGCTCAGCCGTGGGTGATTCCGGCCCGGACAGGCGCTGACCGGCCGACGAGGAAGTCGAGGTCGCAGCCCTCGTTGGCCTGCATCACCGTCCGCTGGTACAGGCCCCGGTAGCCGCGCGTGTCGTGGTGAGGGCGCGGCACCCAGGCTCGGCGGCGCTCCGCGAGCTCCGCGTCGCCGATCAGGACGTCGAGCCGACGGCCGGCCGTGTCCAACCGGATCCGGTCGCCGGTCCGGATCAGGGCGAGCGGCCCACCGATGGCCGACTCCGGGGCGACGTGGAGGATGACGGTCCCGAAGCCGGTGCCGCTCATCCGCGCGTCACTGATCCGGACCATGTCGGTCACCCCCTGCCGCAGGAGGTAGGACGGCATCGGCAGGTGGCCATATTCCGGCATGCCCGGAGCGCCGACCGGGCCGCCGTTCTGGAGGACGAGGACATCGTCCGGGTGGATGTCGAGGGCTGGGTCGTCGATCGTGGCATGGAGCTCGTCAACGCCGCCGAAGACGACGGCACGGCCTTCGTGCTGGAGCAGGCCGGGGCTGGCCGCTGACACCTTGAGAACCGCGCCGTCAGGACAGACGCTGCCGCGGAGGATCGCGAGGCTGCCGCCCGACAGGAGGGGACGCTCGCGCGGGCGAATCACGTCGTCGTTGACGATCCTCGAACCGGCGACCGCCTCGCCGAGCGTCCGGCCGGAGACGGTCAGGGCGTCGCCGTGCAACAGGTCCGCGATCTGGGCGTGGACCGCCGGGAGTCCGCCCGCGTAGTAGAAGTCCTCCATCAGGTACGCCCCGGACGGCTTGACATTCGCGAGGAGCGGCGTCGAGGCCGCGAGGTCGTCGAAGAGGTCCAGCGGGACGTCGACCCCCTCGAGCCGGCCGGCGATTGCGAGGAGGTGGATGACCGCGTTGGTCGACCCACCGATCGCGTGGAGCGTCCGGATGGCGTTCTCGAATGCGTCCCGGGTCATGATGTCGGACGGTCGCGTGCCGGCCGCGACCAGGTCGATGATCTGGGAGCCGGCCCGCTCCGCCACATGCCGTCGCCGGGAATCCACTGCGGGGATCGCCGCGCTGCCGCTCGGCGCCATCCCGAGCGCCTCGGTCAGGCAGGCCATCGTCGACGCAGTGCCCATCGGCGAGCAGTGCCCGTCGCTCCGACACATCCCCGCCTCGAACTCGTCCCAGTCGGCCTGCGTGATCCGTTCCGCCCGGAGCTCGTCATGCAGTCGCCAGCAATCCGTGCATGCGCCGACATGCTCGTTCCGGAAGCGACCGCTGAGCATCGGTCCGCCGGTCACCATGAGGGCCGGGACATCGACGCTCGCCGCACCCATCAGGGCCGCCGGGATCGTCTTGTCGCAGCCCGCGAGGAGCACGACGCCGTCCAGCGGATTGCCCCGGATCAGCTCCTCGACGGCCATCGCCATGAGGTTGCGGTAGAGCATCGCGGTCGGCTTGATGATCGGCTCGCCCAGCGAGATCACCGGCACCTCGACGGGGAAGCCGCCCGCGCGGAGAACCCCCCGCTTGACGTGCTCGGCGAGATCGCGCAGGTGCGCGTTGCAGCCGGCCACCTCGCTCCAGCTGTTGAGAATCCCGATGACCGGGCGGCCGGTGAACGACTCTTCCGGATAGCCCTGCATCCGGAATTGAGAGCGGTGGCCGATCGCGTCAAGGGCGCCGGCGTTCCACCATGATTCGCTGCGCAGGGGCGCTCGTTCGTCACGGGCCACGTGGCAACCCTCCTGTTCGATCCGCCGCTGCCGGGCCGGTAATACATCGTATGATATGCCGTGATGGTGCGCAGATGAAGGAGCCCTATCCCCTCGCCGGCGTCGTCGCGATCCCGCAGACGCCATTCGACGGAGCCGGCGGAATCGATCTTGACAGTCTCGCCCGCGGCGTCGCGGACCGCCTGGCGGCCGGGGTCGATGGACTGCTGTATCCGGTCGTCGCGAGCGAGGCCTCCCGGCTCACGGCCGGGGAGCGGCAGGCGGCGATTCGAGCCGTCCTGGACCTGGCCGGGGCACGGGTTCCGGTCTTCGTCGGCGCCAGTGCGGACGACGTCGCGACGGTTCGAGCCTTCGCGGACTTCGCGCTCGCCCATGGCGCGGCGGGGGTTCTCGTCCAGGCGCCCGTCGCCCTGCTGCGCGACGAGGCCGCGACGCTCGCATACTTCCGAGCCGTCTGCGAGGCGCCGATCCGGGTCCTGATCATTCAGGACCTGGAGTGGGGCGGACCGGGCCTGCCGATCGACACGATCCGCCGCTTGTTCGAGGAGCTCGAGGCGTTCCGCTGCATCAAGGTCGAGACGGTGCCGGCCGGCACCAAGTACACGGCGATTCTCGAGGCGACCGACCATCGGCTCACCGTCGCCGCGGGCTGGGCCGTTCCGTACCTCATCGAGGCGCTCGACCGCGGTGTCCACGTCGTCACGCCGGGCGGGCTGCACTGGGTGATCGCCGAGATCGTCCGCCGCTATCGCGCCGGCGATCGCGCCTCCGCCCAGGAGCTGTTCGATCGTCTCCTGCCGATCCTCGCTTGGCAGAATCAGCACATCGACATCTCCAACCAGTTCCTGAAGCTGCTGGCCGTCCGCCAGGGAATCTTCGCCGAGCCGACGCTCCGTGAGCCCGGCGTGGCGTTCGACGCGGCCCATCGGCGGATCGCCGACGAGCTCATCGAGCAGGCGCTCGTGCTCCACGCGGAGATCGGCTGGCACCGCCCATGAGGGCCGTCCGCTGGCACGGCCGCGGTGACGTCCGTCTCGACGAGGTGGCGACGCCCGCCCCGCACGGGACCGAGGTGCTCATCCGGGTCGAGGCGGCCGCGATCTGCGGGACCGACGTCGACGAGGTCCGGCGCGGACCGATCACGGTGCCGGTCCAGCCCCATCCGGTCAGCGGACGCTCGGCACCGATGACGCTTGGCCACGAGATCGTGGGCATCGTCGAGGCCGGCGGCGGCGCGTCGGGTCCGGCCATCGGCGCTCGCGTCGCGCCGTGGCCGTCGAGCCCCTGCGGGCGCTGTGAAGATTGCCTCGCCGGCCACGCCAATCGCTGCCCGCGGACCGTCGCCCTCGGGATGAGCGCGGACGGCGGGATGGCCGACTACCTTCTCGTCGAGGCTGCCGCCTGCGTCCCCATCGGAGCGGAGGTCCCACCGGAGCGGGCCGTCCTCGTCGAGCCATTCGCCGTCGCGCTTCACGCGGTCCACCAGATCCCGCTCGCCGGCCGGCGCGTGGCCGTCGTCGGGATCGGATCGCTGGGGCTGTGCGTCGTCGAGGCGGCCATCCAGGCCGGTGCCGTGGAGGTCGTCGCCCTGAGCCGTTCCGATGCGGGCCGTGAGCTCGCCCGCGAGGTCGGCGCAGCGGATGCGCTTGCGCTCAATTGCGCCGCCGATGTCCGGGCTGACATCGTCTTCGAGACCGCGGGTGCCGGGCCGGCGATCGCCGCGTCGCTCGCCGCCGTGCGGCGAGGCGGCCGAGTGCTCGTCCTCGGCGGTCATCCCGACCCGACCGCAGTCGACCTCCTCGACCTGACCGTCCGGGAGGTGGGGCTCGAGGGATCGGTCAGCCATTGCTTTGCCGATTTCACCCAGGCCGCGGCGGCGATCACGAGGGGGACGCTGGCGCGAGCCCGCCGCCCGGTCACCTTGGCCCCGCTGAGAGCCGGGCCGAGCCTGTTGGGCGTCGCGGACGGATCGACCAAGCGGATCCTCATGCCCGGCCTGTCGTGAGCGCCGCGACGCCGGCGCGGCCGGGCGGGATCGTCTGCCCCATGGTCACGCCAGTGACCCCGGATGGCGGGCTCGACGAACCGCTCCTCCGGGCCCTGATCGAGGCTCTCGTCCCGGACCTGGAGGGCCTGTTCGTCCTGGGATCGTCGGGCGAGCTCACCTGGCTCGCCGATGACGTCGCCCTTGCCGTTGCCGGTGCCGCGGTCGACCAGGTCGCGGGGCGGATCCCGGTCTACGTCGGGGTCGGCGACACGAGCCTTCGCCGCACGCTCGCGCGAGCGGAGCGCGTTGCGGACGTCGGCGCGGATTACCTCGTCGTCGCGGCCCCCTTCTACTATGAAGTCCCCTCCGAGGTCCGGATGGTCGAGTACTTCGAGACCATCGCCGGCGCGGCGTCCGCCCCGATCGTCCTCTACAACATCCCCCAGAACACGCATGTCCGGCTCCGGCCGTCGACGGTCGGAATCCTGGCCGAGAACCCCGCGATCGTCGGGATCAAGGACTCCGCCGGGGACTGGTTCGCATTCGAACAGTTCCTCGCCCTCGGGTCCGATGGCTTCCGGGTGCTGCAAGGCCGCGAACGCCTTGCGGCGATCTCGCTCTGGTCCGGTGCCGACGGCGTGATCTCGGGGATGGCGAACTTCGCGCCCCGGCTGCTTCGGGAGCTCGCGGCCGCCGTCGACGGCGAGCGACCGAGGGCCGAGATCCTCGCCCTCCAGGCGACCGTCAGCGACCTGGCGCGAGTCTTCGACCAGGCGGACTGGCTGGCTGGCCTGAAATGCACGCTCGACGTTCTCGGCTGGCCGGTCGGCGACCCGGGCCTCCCGATCGCCCCGTACGACGCCGGGCAGCGCCGCGCCGTCGAGGCGATCATCGCGGCACCCGAGATGGCGCGGTGGCTGACCGCCGCGCCTGTCGACCCGCTTCGGTCCGCTCGGCGGTGAAGGAGAGCACCGCGGTGCGGAATGCCGCGCCGTTCCTCGTCGCGCTCGAGCAGTGTGGGCTCGAGCTCCAGGCGCCGCACTTCCGGACGACGACGAAACGCCGGATCGAGACCTCGGACGTCGACGTCGCGACGCTGGACAGCGACAGCCTCCGCTTCGTCGGCTGGGCGGCGGAGCGGCTGGAGGCCACGTTCACCGACCTGCGACCGGAGGCCTCCTACGAGGTCGAGGCGACGTACCTGTGCGAAACCGAGGTTCATCGGGTCCAGTCGATGACGTCGCGGGGGCGCAGCCTGCACCCGCCGACGTCTCTCGCCCGCGGCACCGTCACCGTCGTCCGGACCGTCGTCCCTGCCGATGCCTACGCGGATGGCACTCTCGACGTCGCGGTCGAGCGGATCGAGGGACCCGACGTCGTCCTGTCGGAGCTCCGCTTGTTCTCGTCGCTCCCGCCGGATCCGGTGATCACGGTCGTCGGCGATTCCCGCGGCGGGCTGATCGGGACCGTCGGTACGCCCGACAGTCGAGGCGTCGGCGGTCTGGCAGTCCGGGTCAATGGCGATGCCGGGTCGTTGGACGTCACCACCGACGACAACGGGCTGTTCGCGGTCCCGCTTCGGGATGGCCCGCTGGTCGGCCGGCACGCGATGCTCTCGATCCAGGCGGGCGCCGACGCAGGCAGCGCAACCCTGGCCGTGGATACACGCCACCTGGCCCTCGGCCTGCGCGAGCTGCCACCGGCAGCGGACCGCCTCGATCTGGCGGGCGAGTGGGGCTTCGCCGGCGGATCGTTCCGCGGTGACGAGGCCACGGGCGGCACCACGCCGACACGGGTGCCCGGCCACGTGATCTACGACGGCCTGGTCCCAATCGACGGCGTCGCCACGTTCCATCGGACCATCGAGATTCCGCAGTCCTGGCTGGGCCGGGCCGTCTTCCTCCGCTGCGACGGCGCCTACGGCCGGGCCGAGGTCCACGTCAACGAGACGCTCGTGGGCGTCCACGGCAGCGGCGCGACCTCGTTCGACGTGGAGCTGACCCCGTACCTGCGGCCCGGCGCAAACGCGTTGGCCATCACTCTGACCGAGTACACGCCGCACGCCGTCCTCGATGACATGAGCTGGTACGCCCACATGTCGCTGCTCGGGATCTGGCGCGACGTCTTCCTCTTCTCGATCCCGGAGCTCCATCTCGGCCAGCTCGACATCGACGCCGACTGGAACCCGGAGGAGGCCACCGGATCGCTGGTCCTTGGCATGCACGTCATCAACCTCCGAGCGGAGAATCGAACCTACGAGCTGGCCGTCACGGTCACCGCCGACGACGGGACCGTCGTCC
>DATAQF010000066.1:0-4689 GCA_036264795.1 Candidatus Limnocylindrales bacterium
AGCTGTTGCCCGACGCGGTCACCTGGGCGCCTCCCTGCCACGCGACCGGCACGTTCATGCCCCACGCGCCGAACTCGACCGGCGGGGCGGGATTGTAGAAATACGTCCAGGGGTCCGGAATGTCGTGCGAAGCGACGGAGACCACCGAGGAGAAGAGCGAGGGATAGCTCGGCTGCCCGGGCGTGTTCGAGGCCGAGCAGATCAGGAGGCATCCCGCGAAATAGGCCCGGTCGACGAGCTCGTGGAAGGTCCCGTGCAGCTCCTCGCTTCGGGACGAGAGACTCAGGTTGGCGACCTGAAAGCCCTGATCGATGACCCAGTCCAGGGCGTGCGCGAAGGCGACCCCGCTCGACTTGTTGTCGGGGCCGAGGACCCGGACCGAAACGAGCTCGACGTCCGGGGCGATCGAGCGAATGATGCCCGCGCATGCCGTCCCATGGCCGACGAGGTCCAGCCCGTCGGGATCCTCGAGGATCGTGAACTCGTCGCCCGTTCGTTCGACCTTGACCGAACGTGTGACCGTGCCAACCGCGGGATGCCCCGCGTCGATGCCGGAGTCGATCACCGCCACGGTCACGCCGGCTCCCGTCGCGCCGCCCCAGGCCTGCTCCCGATCGTACAGCCGGAACGGCGAGCCATGGACGAGCTCCGATCGGCGGCCGGGGAGGAACGGCTCGGTCCAGGCCGGCAGATAGGGATCGCTATCGGCCAAACCGGAGGCCCTTCGACTCCTGGAAATGGCGATGGACGAGCGGCAGCAGATCGAGGACGAAGGCCCGCGTGCGCGGGCTCACGCTGGAAAGGGCCGAGATCTCGTCGACCAGGTTCCAGAAATCGTCGTCGTGGTCGTCGTCGAGACCGGCCAGCTCGGTGCCAAGATCCGCATCGACCGCGAGCCCGTACGATTCGAGGGCCCGGGCAACGAGGAGGGGGAACTCCCGCTCGACGCGGAACGCGTCGACGGCGATGGCCGCCTGTCGAGCGAACGCGGACGCCAGCTCCAGGTCCGTGCCGGTGAACGCCCCGTCGCGGGATTCGAGGACCTCGATGACGCCGACCGTCCGATCGGCCGTCAGGAGCGGAACCGCCAGGATCGAGCTCGGTACGTACCCGGTCTGCTCGGCGACGGTCCGCCCGAATCGTGGGTCCTGCTCTGGCGTGACGAGGGCGATCGGCTGGCCGGTCTGGGACACATACCCGGCGATGCCCTCGCCCATCGCGATCGTCCGCCCGACGACCCCCTGGCCCTTGCTGCCGGATGCGACGACGAACTCGAGGGAGCGGCCGTCCCTGCTCGTCAGCGCCAGTGAGGCCGCCTCCGCGCGGAAGAGGATGACGGCCGTGTCGAGGATGGACTGGAGGAGCTGCGTCTCTGAAGCCGACCGCAGGCGCGAGGCGATCGCCGCGCGGCGGGCGAGCTCCGCGAGGGCTGACCGAGCGTCGGGCGCGGGCGGTTCTGACATCCCTTGACGAAGCCTAATCGAACCCCGCGACCATCAACAGGGCGATCCGCAGCAGGCCGGCCCGAATGCCCGCGTGTCGGAATTGGGGCGACCGCGCGCCGCACGCCGGGTGTCTAGCTTCGCGGTCGAATCGCGGACCAGATGCTGAGGCCGCCCAGGAGCACGACGAGGACGATCAGGAGGCCGCCCGCGGCGACGGGCTCGAGCCCGACCCGGATCGCGACCCAGACCAGTCCCAGCACGACGATCGAGCCGACGAACAGCTCGGGCCGATCGCCGATCAGGAAGTCGTACCAGAAGGCTCCGAACGAGCGCAGGTATCGCATCACGCGCCCTCGGCCGGCCGACCGGCCGTCACGGGATGCCTACCGCCGAGTCGCTGCCGGACGGCCCACACGGCGGCGAGCGACGCGACGGTGAAGATCGCGAACAGGGCAACGAGCGTGGCGTCGCTCGCGACCCATTCGACGCCGATACCCTCGCCTGCCCAGAACGTGCCGAACGTCGTGAGCATCAGGCCGACCATGAACTTCAGGCCGTTCTCCGGCACACGCGCGAGCGGGCGATGGACCGCGATTCCGACGAGCAGGACCAGGATCCCGGCGACGGTCGCGCCCAATGCGGCAGGACCCAGCTGGCCGGCCGACGCTCCGAACGTCACCACGATGAACGCGACCTCGAGGCCCTCGAGGAGGACGCCCTTGAAGGCGACGGTGAAGCTGATCCAGTCCATGCCGATGGCGGCAACGGGCGGTTCCTCGCGCATGGCGGCGATCTCACGCTCGTAGATCGCGCTCTCGTCGTGCTTGGCCTTGGCACCGCCGGCCCGAAGGATGGCCTTCACGAGCCACTGGAGCCCGTAGATCACGAGGAATCCGCCGACGACCAGCCGCAGGGTCTCGATGGGGACGAGCAGCACGAGCGCCGAGCCGAACACGCCGACGAGAACCACGAGCAGCACGAGCGCGGCGGCGACTCCGAGCAGGGTCGAGCGCCACTGACGCGTCACGCCGACGGCGAGGACGATCGTCAGCGCCTCGACGAACTCGACGATCGAGGCGAGAAATGCGGGCAATGCCGCGATCAGGAGCGTCATGCCGCCATTCTGCCCGTCTCCTCGATGTCGCGACCGGCGATCACGATTTCGGCCCTGTCCACGGGTGGGTGCGGGAGATCCGTCGCCCGAACTGACGTTTCCCTGCAACGAAATCGCCCGACAGGCCCATCGAGCCGAACCCGGCCGAGGCTATCGTGGCGACGCCCGCCCGTCGAAACGGGCCTCTGGCTCTCAGCATGGATGGAGGTAGTCGTGGGAATCATTGTGTGGATCGTTCTCGGCGCGATCGCCGGCTGGATCACGAACATGATCATGGGCGGCCGGGAAGGCGTGATCGAGACGATCCTTCTCGGCATCGTCGGGGCGGTCGTGGGTGGATTCGTGGCCGGTTCGGTGCTGCACGTCGCCGACGTGACCGGGCTGAACGTCGAGAGCGTCGTCGTCGCCGTGATCGGCGCCATCATCGTCGTTGCGGTGTACCGCGCGGTGACCGGCCGTCGTCAGGCGCTCTGATCGGAACCGCATGTCGCCCGACGCCGCGCGATCTGCGCGAGCGTCGGGCGCTTCGACTCGAAATCGCCGGCTAACTCCCTGAAAGCAGACCGCCGCCTCACCCAGGTTGGCGATTGAGCTAGTCCTTCGCGCCGCGCTCGATGAACGTCGCGTGCGCTCGCCGGATCGCCTGGTCCGCAGCGCTCGAGCCGCGGCGAGCGATCACCCGGAATGCGTCGCCGTCCAGCCGGTGATAGTGCTCGAAGAACGCCTCGATGGCCTCGAGCCGGAACGGAGCGATCTCCCGAATCGAGCGCATCGACGAATGGCCCTTCGGCCCGCCTGCGACCGCGACCAGCCGATCATTGCGCGTCCACGGGCCAGCGCCTCCCTCCTGCTGCTCTGCCTCGATGATCCCGATCATTCGGGCAAGGACCACGGCGCCCGGATAGACCGGCGCGTCCAGGAGGACGATGACATCCAATGGATCGCCGTCCTCGGCGAGGGTCTGGGGGACGAACCCGAAGTCGAATGGAAACGCCATCCCGGCCGGGAGCGAGCGATCGAGCCGGTAAACCCCGAGGTCGGGTTCGTACTTGAGCTTGTTGCCTGATCCGCCCGGCGTCTCGACGACGACGACGACGAGGCCCTTCCGGTGGATCGGCAGATCGATCGGATTCCCCTGCGATGCGGGCATGGCGAGTCTCCCTGCTGCGGCGTCAGGAGGCTTTCTGAAGACGACGCCCTTCGAGGATCGCCGCCGGCGTCCCGGCCACCGCGGTCAAGCTTCGCTCCTCGCCCCGGATCCAGAGGCGCTCGACATGAAGCGCCTTCCAGCCGGCGGGCAGCACGACCGGGCGCTCAGCCCAGGTGTCGGGCTCTCCCGGCCCGAGCCGGAGGCCCGGATAACCGTAGAGCAGGGTCGTGAGGAAGCCACCGATGTTCGCGAACATCGGTCCGGTTCGCGGCATCTCGGGCGCCGTGTCCGAGAATTCGTCGGTCTCGTGGAACGGCTCGTTGATGAAGTTGCCGTAGCCGGTCTCGAGGAGCTCCGCGGCCTTCCCCGGTAGACCCGCCCGAGCGGCGTAGTAGGGGAGGAAGGCCGAGAGCATCGCCGTGCCGACGTAGCGCGGCGCCTGTTCCTCGACGGCGTAGCGGAAGGTTGCGTGCTCCACGTCCGGAGAGACCGGATATCCAACCGGAAAGATTCCGGCTGCCGCCTCCGGCGTACCGGCCTTCAGCTGATCGATCCGGTAGTCGTCGTAGTTCGGGATGTGCCGGCCAGCCGTCGCGGCGGGGAGCACGAGGCCGTCCGCGATGTCCTGCCACAGGCGGCGAGGCTCTTCGCCGAGCGATCGCGCGAATCCGATCGCCTGCCGCAGGAGCGTCGCCGCGGCCATGTTCACGAAGGCGTTGTTGTTCCGCGGCGGATTCGCCTCGGCCGGGCCGGTCATCTCCCGGATCTCGTACCCGCGGCGGGTGCGCTCGACCCGACTCTCCGTCCATTCGGCAACGGCCGCGATCACGGGCCAGGCCGTGCGCCGCAGGTAGTCCCGGTCACCGGTCGCATGGACGAACGAGGCGAACGCGAGGGCCACATCGAGCGTCGCATGGCCCTTGGTCGGCGCGCTCGAACCCGGCGTGACCTCCTCGCCGTGCATCGGGCAGCTCTCCCAC
>DATAQF010000097.1:0-13584 GCA_036264795.1 Candidatus Limnocylindrales bacterium
ACCTCCTGGCCAGGCCGGACGGCGAGTGGCCGCTTCTCGAGCCCGGGCGCAAGGCGGGACCTGACTGGCCGGCGGGCGCAGCGGCCAGGTTCACCGACGATCTCGAGGCAGCGGTTCGCGACGGCATCCGGCCTGCGTTCGCGCGCTATCGCGCGTTCCTCGTCGACGAGGTGGCGCCGCTAGCCCGCCCCGACGACCGGGCCGGCCTCGCGGCGCTCCCCGGCGGAGCGGAGATGTACCGACGACTCGCCAGGTCTCACACCACGCTCGAGCTTGAGCCCGATGCGATTCACCATGTCGGGCTCGAGGAGACTGCTCGGATCGACGAGGAGATCGAGGCGCTCGGTTCGCGCATCCTCGGGTCGTCGGATCGACCAACGATCCTCGCCCGGCTCCGGTCCGATCCGGCGCTCCAGTTCGCGACATCTGCCGAGGTGCTCGGCGTCGCGGAAGCGTCTCTGGGCCGGGCGAATGACGCGATCCCGACCTGGTTCGGTCGCCTGCCGGACGCGCCATGCGTCGTCGTGGAGATGGGGGCGCATGAGGCCAAGCACTCGACGATCGCCTACTACCGCGAGCCCGCGGCCGACGGCAGCCGGCCCGGGAGCTACTACATCAACACGACGGAGCCCGCGACGCGACCGCGATACGAGGCCGAGGTGCTGGCGTTCCACGAATCCGTTCCGGGCCACCACCTCCAGATCGCGATCGCCCAGGAGCTCGAGGGCCTGCCGACCTTCCGGCGACTCACCGGCCCGACCGCCTTCATCGAGGGCTGGGGCCTGTACACCGAGCGGCTGGCGACCGAGATGGGGCTCCTGTCGGGCGAGCTCGACCAGTTCGGCGTGCTGTCATTCGACGCCTGGCGTGCCTGCCGGCTCGTCGTCGATACGGGCCTCCATGCAATGGGCTGGGGTCGCGAGCAGGCAATCCGGTTCATGGTCGAGCACACGGCACTCGCCGAGAACAACATTGCGAACGAGGTCGATCGCTATCTGGCGATGCCCGGCCAGGCACTCGCCTACAAGCTGGGCCAGCTCGAGATCGTCCGGCTCCGCGAGGCTTCGCGGAGCCGGCTCGGGCGACGGTTCGACATCCGCAGCTTCCACGACGCCGTCCTGGGCCAGGGCGCGCTCGGCCTGCCGACGCTGGAACAGGTCATCGAGGAGTGGATCGAGGAGCGGCGCGAGCCCCGTGGACGCGCCGCCGGCCCCGACCAGGCCGCGAGCTCCGGCTAGGCGGCGTACTCCGTCCCGGGCTCGGAACCTTCGGGCTCGCCGACCTCGATCGGGTTGTTCGCCGGATCGGAGCTCCACTCGAGCCAGCCGCCGTCGTACACGGCGATCCGCTCCCAGCCCTGCAGGTACGCATAGAACCAGGTCTCGCTCGCCCTCCAGCCCGTTCCGCAGTAGAACGCGACCCACTTGTCGGGGGTGATCCCGGCCTCCGCCCAGTTCGCGGCGATCTCCGGGTAGGCCCGCATCGTGTTGTCCACGTTCCGGTAGTGCTGCATGTGGTACGCGTCAGAGCCGCAGTTGCCCCAGACGTCGCCGGCGATCCGACCGGCCGGGCCGATGTAGTTGTAGCCGCTGACCTGGCCGATGTGCTCCTTCCACGTCCGAACGCTCACGAGCGCGGCGCCTTCGGAGTCGGCGAGGATCGCCTTCGCCTCCTCGATATCGACGATCACGTCGGGTCGCAGCGGGATCGTGACCCCGAACCGTTCGACCGGTGACGGCCGCCGAATCGTCGTCTCGACGGGATAGCCCGCCCGGACCCACCAGTCATACCCGCCGTCGAGCAGCCGGACGTCGGCGACGCCCGCATAGCGGAGGATCATGAGCGCCCGCGTCGCCGCAATCTGGCCGGCGCGACGCCCGGGCCACTTCTCGTTCGCGTCGCCGACGGTGTCGCGCCCGTACAGGACGACAGTGGTGTCGCTCGTGATCCCGAGGCCGCGAAGGGCGGCGTCGAGCGCCTCGGGCGAACGGCGGTTCCAGTCGGCCGGATCCTCGAGCGAGTTGGTGTCGAGGTACAGCGCGCCGGGGATGTGGCCTTCCTCGTATTCCTCGGGAACCCCGAAATTGACGTGGAACAGGCGGAACGGGCCATCCGGCGCGGCCTCCGGCCGGCCTCCGGCGAGCACCTGGCCGAGCCACTCGATGTGGACGAGGCGATCGTGGCGTGGCAGCTTCTCGATCGGAAGGCCGGCTTCGGCGGCCCAGGCGCCGAAGCCGCCTTCGAGCACGCGTGCGCCGGCAATGCCGAGCGAGCTCAGCCGGTCGACCACGGCGTCCGCCTCCGAGGCGTCCCGGCCGTAGACCACGACGTCCGACGCGGAGGTCACGCCCTTGCCGGCAAGAAGGCGGTCGATCTCGGCCGCGTCGACGCTGGTCAGCCACGCGGCAGGGAAGGAGACGGCCCCGGGGACGTGGCCGCCACGGGGCTCATCCCCGACACGCCACCCGTCGTAGGCCGACAGTGGGCGGACGTCGACGACGACGAGCCCTGGGTCGCCGAGGCGGGTGGCGAGATCCGCGGTGTCGATCCTGGCCCTGTGATTGATCGAGGGTGCGGCGACCTCGGTCGCTGCGGTGAGATCGGTCATGGTCGGGTTCCTTCGGGTGACGGCGTCCTGAGCAACAAAAAAACCCCTGCCCGGCAGGGGTCCTGGAGGTCCGGCGTGCGCCAGAGTGATGCGGGTCGCACGCCTAGGGACACCACCAGCCCTGCCGGGACGCGTGGCAACACATGCAGCGGCGCTCGACGATCCCAGCCGGTGTCATAGGAGCGGCATCTTGGCAGCGTTCTCGCGGGCTGGCAAGCGGGATGCCCACGATCCGAGGTCGCGTTTGGGTGCCATTCCTCGACCCGGGTCCGAGCCGGCCATCGCCAGCGACGCGAGGCTTCAGTGGGCCGCGTCCGGCTCCAGATCGCGAAGCCGGCCGGCGAGGACATTCAGGACGGATGTCTGGATGGACGGGTACTCGGACATCAGCGTGTGGAACTCCCGATGCCCGAGGACGAGGAGCTTCGTCGCCGTCTCGGCGGTCGCTGTCGCCGTCCGGGGACCCTCGGACAGCAGCGCGATCTCGCCGAAGAAGTCGCCGGGCCCGAGCTCGCGGACCCGAGCGCCGTCGCGATCGATCCCGACCACGCCCTCGACAAGGACGAAGAACTCCCGACCGATCTCGCCCTGGCGCATGAGCACGCGCCCGGCCGAGACGTCGATCTCGTCCGCCAGTCGGCCGACCTCCTCGAGCTCGCGACGGCCAAGATCGGCGAGCAGCGGCGTCCGCTTCAGCAGCTCGAGCTTCTGATCCGTGTGTGTGGCCATCAATCTCTCCTGTCGATCGCCCCTCGGCCGACTCAGCCCGGGCAGCATACCGCGGTGATCCGGGCTCCTGATCCTCCCGACCGGAGCCGCCGACGTTCGCCCTACACTTGCCACTCGCGTGCGATGCCCGAGCCCACCGTCGACCGCCCCTTCCGCCGGCCCGAGGACGTTCCGATGACCGAACCCAGCGATCCGTACAACCGGCCGTCCGACCCGGCCAAGCGCCACTCCGCGGCCCTGACCGACGGGCCCGACCGGGCGGCCGCCCGTGGAATGCTCAAGGCGATCGGCTTCACCGACGACGACCTGGCGAAGCCGATCATCGGCGTCGGGCACAGCTGGATCGAGACGATGCCCTGCAACTACAACCATCGCCGCCTGGCCGAGGCGGTGAAGGCGGGCATCCGGGCAGCCGGCGGCACGCCGATGGAGTTCAACACGATCTCCGTCAGCGACGGCGTCTCGATGGGGACGGAGGGCATGAAGGCGTCGCTCGTCAGCCGGGAGACGATCGCCGACAGCATCGAGCTCGTGACCCGCGGCCATCTCTTCGATGGCCTCGTCTCGATCTTCGGCTGCGACAAGACCGGCCCGGGCTCAGCGATGGCCCTCGGGCGGCTGGACATCCCCGGCCTCGCGTTCTACTCGGGGACGATCTATCCCGGGATGCGGAAGGGCGTCCGGGACGCGACGGTCGTGACGATCTTCGAGGCGATCGGCGCGTACCGGGCCGGCAAGATCACCCTCGAGGAGCTGTACGAGGTCGAGAACGCGTCATGCCCCGGTCCGGGGGCATGCGGCGGCCAGTTCACGGCCAACACGATGAGCATGGCGATCGAGTTCCTCGGGCTCTCGCCCGCCGGAACCAACGAGATCCCCGCCGAGGATCCGGCGAAGGACGACGCCGCCCGACGGGCCGGGGACCTGGTGATGCACCTCGTCCGCGACGACGTTCGCCCGTCGTCGTTCGTCACCCGGACGTCGATCGAGAACGCGATCGCCGCGATCGCGGCGACGGGCGGGTCGACGAACGGGGTGCTGCATCTCCTGGCCATCGCCCACGAGTACGGCATCCGGCTCGACATCGACGAGTTCGGGGCCATCGCCGACCGGACACCGATCGTCGCCGATCTCCAGCCGGGCGGCCGCTACACGGCGACCCACCTCTACGAGGCCGGCGGCCTCGCGCTCGTCATGCGTGAGCTGCTGGCCGGCGGAAGGATCGACGGCTCGACGCCGAACGTCGACGGGCGAACGATCGCGGAGATCGCGGCGGCCGCCCGACCGACGGAGGGTCAGGACGTCGTCGTTTCGATCGATCGCCCGATCAAGCCGACCGGCGGGCTCGCGATCCTGCGTGGCTCGCTCGCGCCGGAAGGTTGCGTCGTCAAGCTGGCGGGCCACGAGCGCCGACTCCACCGCGGCCCGGCCCGCGTGTTCGACTCGGAGGCGGAATGCTATGCCGCGGTCCGCGACCGCCGCATCGTCGCGGGTGACGTGGTCGTCATCCGGTACGAGGGCCCGGTCGGTGGTCCGGGGATGCAGGAGATGCTCAGCGTCACCGGGGCGCTCGTCGGTGAGGGCCTGGGGGATTCGGTCGCGTTGATCACGGACGGCCGGTTCTCCGGCGGGACGCACGGCCTGATGATCGGGCACATCGCGCCGGAAGCGGCGCTGGGTGGCCCGATCGGCCTGGTCGAGGAGGGCGACGAGATCGTCATCGACGTCGACGCCCGGCGCCTCGACCTGGACGTGCAGGGCGGCGCGCTCGAGGAGCGACGCGCCCGCTGGACGGCGCCGGCGCCGCGATACACGACCGGGGTCATGGCGAAGTACGCCGCGCTCGTCTCCTCCGCCTCCGAGGGCGCGGTCACGACGGGCCGACGGCTGACGCGGGCGATGGCGGACCCCGGGCTCGCGGTGAGCGATCGTCGCGGCGACACCGTGATCACCGGCGGATGACTCTCCGGATCGGATTCAAGACCTCTCCCCAGGACGTCGACTGGCCGACGCTCGACGCGACCTGGGCGCGTGCCGGCGAGCTGGGCGTGTTCGACAGCGGCTGGCTGAACGATCACCTCACCAACATGGATGTCGCGCATCCGGGTCCGTCCTTCGAGGCGTTGACGCTGCTCGCCGCGCTCGTCCATCACGTCCCCGGCGTGATCGTCGGTCACGGGGTCCTCTCGAACACGTTCCGACATCCGGTCCTGCTCGCAAAGGCGGCAACCCTCCTCGACCACGCGACGGGCGGCCACTTCGTTCTGGGTCTCGGCGCCGGCTGGTTCGAAGGAGAGCACGAGCCGTTCGGTATCGACCTGCCGCCGATCGGCGAGCGGATCGACCGACTCGTCTCGGCCGTCGGGGTCCTCGAGGCGCTGTTCTCGCCCACCGCGGCCGGCCCGCCGGGTGTCACGCGGCCCGACCCGTTCTACCCACTGCGCGGGGCCACGAACCTGCCGGCGCCGTTTACGGTCGGCGGCCCGCCCCTGTACCTCGGTGGGCAGAGGCCGCGCGGGATCGCGCTGGCCGCGCGGAGCGCGAGCGGCTGGCTGCTCCCCGGCACCGAGGCCGGCGACGCTGCCTATTTCCGGGAGAAGCGCGGTGAGCTCCTCGCCGCGATGGTTTCGATTGGCCGCGATCCCTCCGGTTTCGACTTCGTGGGCCAGGTCTCGACCGGCCACACCGTGGAATCAAGAACGAAGGCGTTGGCCGATTCGCGCGCGCTCGTCACCTCTGGGGCGACCCACGTCATCCTCGGGTTCCCGGCGAGCCTCGGCGTGGCCGGTATCGAGACCATTGCCCGGGAGCTGGTGGAGCCGTTGCGCGCCGAATTCGGATGACCTGGACGATCCGCCGCGCGGACCCGCACGACGAGGCGGACCTGCGAGCGATCGTCTCGATCATCGCCGCAAGCGCGCCGGAGTGGCCGACGTCCCTCGACGAGATGCGCTGGTCGGACGCGACGTATCCGGGGACGGTTCGCCTGATCGCCGAGATGGACGGCCGGCCGGTCGGTGCGGCGACGGTGGGCCGCATCTACGTGTACCCGCCGGACTACGACGGCCTGTGGGGAACCGTCGACGTTCTGCCCAGAGCCCGCCGGCGCGGCATCGGGAGCGCCCTGCTTCGGGCGATCGCGGCGGTGGCCGATTCGGGCGGCAAGGGCTCCCTGCACGTCCCGGCGACGGACGCACGACCCGACGGCATCGCCTTCCTCGAGCGACGCGGATTCGCCGAGATTGACAGGCACCGGGTCCTCCGACTGGACCTGGTCGGCCTGGAGCCCCCGGGAATCACGCTCCCGGACGGCATTGTCCTGTCGAGCCTTGCCGCGCGCCCGGACCTCGTCGAGGGCGTCCACCGAGTCGCCCTCGAGTCATTTCGGGACATCCCCGGGAGCCAGCCGATGGCGGCCGGGGATCTGGCCGAGTTCCGTGCTCGCGACGTCGATCGGCCGGGCATCCCGGCCGACGCATTCGTCGTGGCCATCGAAGAGGCCAGCGGCGTCGTCATCGGCTATGCCAGCCTCGTCTTCCTGCCCGGCTCCCGATGCGAGGCCGTTCACGATATGACCGTGGTCCGAGCGACATGGCGGGGTCGCGGCGTGGCAACCGCGATGAAACAGGCGACGATCGGATGGGCGATCGGTCACGGCCTGACGGCCCTCGAGACCGGCAACGACGAGGCGAACCTCGCGATGCGTGCCCTGAACGGGACGCTCGGCTACCAGCCTCTCCCGGACGAGGTCACCATGCGTGGATCCGTCGCCAAGGCGATGATGGAACGGTGACATCCTCTTCCGAGCGGCCGTCACCGGCCGCCCCGCTTCCCCCGGACCCGGCGGCGTACGACAGCGAGCGGAACGCGGCGGCCCGGGCCCGCGGCCTGGCCGCGCCGTACATCCCCGGCGGCCGGGACCCCGACCAGGCTCGTGCCAACGCGGAGGATCGCCGCTATCTCAAGCTCCTCGCGATCATGGTCATCACGATCGTGCTTGCCGGCTTCGTCCTGGGGTTCGTCGCCGTCCTCGCCGGCCTGCCCAATCTCGTCGGCGGCAGCGGCTGAGGTGGGCGCGGCCGCTCTCCTCCCGTCGGCGGCGATCGACACTGTCGCGTGGGACCGGGCGACCGACGGCCTCGTGGGCGACCTCCGGGAGCTGATCAGGATCCCATCGGTGAACCCACCGCCTGCGGACGCTCCCGACAGCGAGCGTCGCGCCGCGGAATGGATCGCGGGCGCATTGGCGGACGCGGGCGTGGAATCGGAGATCCTCGAGATGGTGCCGGGGCGCGGCTCGGTCGCCGCTCGACTTCGGGGCGACGGCTCCGGTGGCGAGGCGCTCCTGCTGCTCAGCCATCTCGACGTCGTGCCCGCGGCATCCGATCTCTGGACTCACGATCCATTCTCCGCGGATATCGCCGATGGCTACGTCTGGGGTCGCGGCGCGGTCGACATGAAGAACCTCGTGGCGATGGAGCTGTCCGTCGTTCGGCTTCTCGCCGCGGAGGCGCGGGCCGCGGGCCGCGATCCGGCGGCCGATCCCGTGCCGGGCCTGACACGTGACATCCTGTTCGCGAGCACCGCGGACGAGGAAGCCGGCGGCCTGAACGGCATCGGCTGGATCGTGGCGGAGCGACCCGAGCTGCTCCAGGCGGCGGCCGCGATCAACGAGTCCGGGGCAGTCGCGACGACATTCGCCGGGCAGCGCTTCTACCCGATCGGCGTGGCCGAGAAGGGATATGCGGTCTACCGCCTCACCGTCCACGGGACCTGGGGGCACGGATCCATGCCGCGCGACGACAACGCGGCGATCCTCGCTGCCCAGGCCGTCGGCCGCCTCGCCACGCCGGGACCACCCCGCCTCACTCCGGTCATCCAGGCGTTCCTCCGCGGCGTCGCGGATCGGGTCGAGCCCGAGCAGGCGCGGCTCCTCCGGGCGATCGCCAGCGAGGACGTCCGTCTCGGCGAAGCAGCCCTGGATGCGCTCTGCGACCCGATGCCGGCTCGCGTGGTCCGTTCGCTCCTTCGCGACACGATCAGTCCGACGATCATCCACGCGGGCATCAAGTACAACGTCATCCCCGGCGAGGCCACAGTCGAGATCGACTGTCGGGTGCTGCCCGGCACCTCGGAAGAAGCGATGCGCGACACCGTCGTCGCACGGCTCGGGCCGGACCTCGCCTCGCGGATCGACGTCGAACTCGTGATCCATGCCCCAGCGGTCGACGCGTCACCCGACAGCGAGCTCTACCGAATCATGGAATCGACGATCGTCGACCACGACCCCGAGGGCATCCCCCTGCCGTTCATGGTGCCATTCGCGACCGACGCGAAGCACACAGCCACGCTGGGGATCCCGACATACGGGTTCTCTCCGCTCCGCCTCGACCCCGAGGAGCGTTTCATGGAGCGATTCCACGGCGTCGACGAGCGAGTCGGCATCGACGCCCTCCGATGGGGCCTGCCCGTTCTCTATGACGTCGTCCGCCGTTTCTGCGGCTGAGCGAGCGTCAGTCGGGCGGCTCGGAGCCCAGCGCCTCGCTGGGGTCGCCCGTCGTCACCGCGACCTCCTCGTCGCAGGTCACGCAGCGGAAGAGCCGGGCTCGAAGCCACGAGCGCTCGGCATCGTGCTCGGGTTGACCATGGTGCGCGGGCTCCATCGGCGACCAGGTGCCATCGCTGTGCCGATGCTCGAGGCGAAGATCCTGCGCGATACGGAGATTGGCGTCCATCACGGCTCCAGGTACGACGGGTCCGGCCGCGGCATCGTGGCCCGATTGGGGCTCCGGCGCAAGGCCAACCCGTCGGGTGGGTCGCTCGTCAGTCGGCGGGGTTCTTGATCAGCCGGCCGCGACGCGAGATGGCGTGGGTCGCGAGCGCCGCGACACCCATCGCGATCAGCGCCCGCTCCGCGGTCGGCATCGGCCTGACCGCAGAAAGGAACTGGTCCGCGCGCGCCCGATCCACCACCCGCAGCAGGGCGGCGCCGCGCGGGGTCAGCACGAGCGAGCGCTGCCGTTTGTCCTCCGCCTCGACCCGACGCTCGACGAGACGGCGTCGCACCAGGCCGTCGACGAGCCGGCTCGTGGCCGAGGGCGAGCGATTGATGACCTCCGCAAGCTCCCCGATCGTCGTCGTGCCCGAATCGGCCAGGACGTATAGCGCGGCGAGCTGCGTGAACCCGAGCCGCATCTCTCCCAGCTGTGAGGCAAAGCCGATCACGAGCTCGCGCCAGAGCGCGCGGCCCATCGCGACGCGCTCGGAGATCTGGCGGACGTTCGTGATCCGGGTGCCGGCAGCGAGCACCGTCGCCGAGAGGTCGGCCTCGAACCGACGGGCGATCGCCCGTGCCGGGGGCGGCGGGCCGACCCGGCGGCCGTTTGGACGGAGGTCGCTGCTCACCGCCCGAGCATAGCCACATCCCCTTCTTCCGTGCAACGTCGCACACGCTCGCCCGCACGGGGCGCATCCAAGCGCATACCCTCGCGGTCGATGACCACGTCTGCCCTTGTCTTCCCCGGCCAAGGCTCGCAGTCGGTCGGCATGGGCCAGGCACTCGCTGCCGCGTCGCCGTCCGCCGCAGCCGTGTTTGCGAGCGCCGATCGGGCCCTCGCCGAGCCCATCAGCGGGCTGGCGTGGACCGGGCCTGCGGAGGATCTCGACCGGACCGAGAACGCACAGCCCGCGCTCCTCGCCGCTTCGATCGCCTACCTCGCGGCGATCCGCGAGCGCTGGTCCGCGATCGGGATCGACGAACCCCCGATGGCCTTTGCCGCTGGCCACTCGATGGGCCAGTACTCGGCACTCGTCGCCGCCGATGTGATCTCACTCGATGACGGGGTCCGCCTCGTTCGGGAGCGCGGCCGTCTCATGCAGGCATCGGGCGCCGGCCGCCACGGGTCGATGGCGGCGATCCTCGGCCTCGACGACGCTCGGCTGCCCGCGCTGGTCGAGCGCGCCTCGGCCGAGGGGACCTTCGGGGTCGCGAATCGCAATGCGCCGGGCCAGGTGGTCGTGTCGGGGGAACGCGCGGCAATCGACGCGTCATCCGAGATCGCCAGGGAGCTCGGAGCTCGCAAGGTCATCATCCTTCCGGTTTCAGTCGCGGCCCACTCCCCGCTCATGGCGGAGGCCGCCGAGGGCATGGCGCGGATCCTCGAGGACATCGAGTTCCGCGACCCGTCCATTGCGCTGATCGCGAATGCCGACGCTCGACCCATCTCGACCGGTGCCCAGGCGCGAGCCGAGCTCGTCGAGCACCTCACGGCCGGCGTCGATTGGGTGGCTGCCGTCGAGCGAATGACCGGCGCCGGCGTCGACACGTTCATCGAGGTCGGCCCGGGCCGGGTCCTGAGCGGGCTCATCAAGCGGATCGCCCCCGAGGCGACGACGATCCCGCTCGACGACCCGGCCGCGCCCGATCGACTTGCCATTCCATTCGCCACGGCCGCAACGGCCTGATCCCGATCCAGAAAGGATTCTTCGAGCGTGCGTAGACCCGATTACGAGCGGCGAGTCGTCGTCACCGGCCTGGGCGTGATCAGCCCGGTCGGCAACGACGTGGCGACCGCGTGGGCGAACCTCATCCGCGGCCATTCCGGCCTCCAGGAGATCACGAAATTCGACGTATCTCGCTACGAGGCGAAGGCAGCCGGCGAGGTCCGAGACTTCAACGCGGTGGAGTGGATGGACCCGAAGGCCGTCCGTCGAAGCGAGACGAGCATGCATTTCGGCGTCGCCGCCGCCAAGGAAGCGCTGGCCGATTCGGGCTTCGAGATCACCGATGACAACCGCGAGGACGTCGGCGTCGTCTTCGGTTCGGGGGCAGGCGGCCAGCAGCTGATGATCGAGGCCTGGATCAACCTCCACGAGAAGGGCCCGCGGAGCGTGCAGCCGACGTTCATCGCCAATGCGCTCGTCGACTCCGCCTCCGGCATGATCGCGATCGAGACGGGAGCGATCGGTCACAACGTCTGCATCGTGTCGGCGTGTGCGACCGGCACCCACAACGTGGCCGAGGGCGCCGAGGCGATTCGTCGGGGCGACTGCATCGCGGTGATCTCCGGGTCGACCGAGGCCCCCCTCCTGGAGACGGCCCATGCCGGCTTCACGAACATGCGGGGCATGGGGCTGCCGCGACCGGGCGAGCCGCTCCAGACCGTCTCGCGGCCGTTCGACAAGACGCGCGACGGGTTCGTCCTCGGCGAGGGTGCAGGATCGCTGTTCCTCGAGGACCTCGAGCTCGCGAAGGCGCGCGGCGCGAAGATCTACGCGGAGGTCGTCGGCTACGGATCGACCAACGATGGTTGGGACATGGTCCAGCCGATCGACAAGGGCTCCGGATCGGCGCGGGCGATGAAGCAGGCGCTGGAGCGACGGGGCGTGCCCGCCGACGAGGTGGACCTCATCAACCCCCACGGCACGTCGACACCGCTCGGTGACAAGCGCGAGGCCGAGGCGATCTGGAAGGTGTTCGGCGATCGCGCGGCGGCCTCGAGGACGTCGCTCGCGATCAGCGCGACGAAGTCGATGACCGGCCACATGATGGGCGCGGCGGGGGCGTTCGAGGCATTCGCGACGGTCATGTCCGTCGCTGAACAGTGCATCCCGCCGACCATCAACTACCGGGACCCGGATCCGGAGTGCGACCTGTGGGTCGTCACCGACGCGATGTCGCACCCGATTCGGTATGCGCTTTCGAACAACATCGGATTGGGCGGCCACAACGGTGCCGTCATCTTCAAGCGCTACGACGGGGATTAGGCGACGATCGCAGACGGGCCCGTCGCGCAATCTACAATCGGACCGGCCCGTAGCCCTGAGGTAGCCCCGTTTGCCTGAGCTTGATCCGTCCCGACGTGCGGTCGTGACCGGCCTCGGCTGCGTCATGCCGATCGGGAACGACTTTCCGACCTACTGGTCGAACCTCGTCGCCGGCGTCACCGGCACGCGGTTGATCCGGAGCTTCGACGCGTCGGGCTTCGAGGTCCGCATCGCGGCCGAGGTTCTCGACTTCGACCCGACGGCGGCGATGGATCCGAAGATGGCGCGGCGGATGACCCGCTTCATCCACTTCGCGATGGCCGCGGGCAAGGAGGCCGTCGCCGATTCGGGCATCGACTTCGCGGCGATGACCGAGGACGAGCGCGACCGTGTCGGCGTCGTCGTCAATACCGGCGGTGGCGGGATCGAGGCGATCATCGACGGAACGCATGTCCACGACGCGCGCGGGCCGCGGTTCGTCAGCCCGTTCGCCGTGCCGGCGCTGTCGGGGTCGATGGGCGCCGCGCTGCTCTCGATGGAGTGGGGCCTGACGGGGCCCGTCATCACCCAGGTCGCCGCGTGCGCGACATCGGTCATCGCGTTCCACGACGCCCTGCGATTGATCAGGACCGGCGAGTGCGATGTCGTCCTCGCCGGCGGCTCCGAGGCGCCGGTGGTGCCGATGGGCGTCGCGGCGCTCGCCAACATGGGCGCGCTCTCGAAGCGCAACGACTCCCCGGAGACGGCGTCACGCCCCTTCGACGGGACGCGCGACGGGTTCGTCCTGGGCGAGGGCGGCGGCGTCGTCGTCGTGGAGTCGCTCGCCCATGCGCTCGAGCGCGGTGCGACGCCCCTCGCTGAGGTGATCGGCGGAGCCTTGACCGCCGACGCGTACCACATCAGCGCCCCGGAGCCGACCGGACGCGGTCAGTCAAGGGCGATGACCGGCGCCCTCCGGAACGCCGAGGTCGCGCCCGACGAGATCGACTACATCGTTGCCCACGGGACATCCACCGTGCTCAATGACGTGACGGAGACTCGGGCGATCAAGGCCGCCTACGGGGCGCACGCGCAGAAGGTCGCGATCAGCTCCCCCAAGTCGATGATCGGACACCTCGTCGGGGCGGCCGGAATCGCGTCCGCCCTTGCCGGGATCGGGGCGATCCGCGATCAGGTCATTCCGCCGACGGCAAATCTCCGGACTCCGGATCCGGAATGCGACCTCGACTACGTGCCGCTGACGGCCCGCAAGGCGAGGGTCGACACCGTCGCCATCCACGGGTTCGGGTTCGGCGGCCAGAACGCGGTCGCGATCCTTCGCCGGCTGAACGCCTGACAGGATCGCGGCGACGGCGTCAGCCCGCCAGCGACCGTCCTTCGAACGACTCGATCGCCGCCCGGTGCGCGGCCGAGACCGCGATCGGGGCATCCACCGCGTAGTCGTATCGGACCAGGATCGATTCGCTCGTCGCGACGAGACG
>DATAQF010000116.1:0-12454 GCA_036264795.1 Candidatus Limnocylindrales bacterium
ACGGGGTCGCGAGCCCCCAGCAGCCCGAGGTGGCCGAGCACGTTCTGCCGGTTCTCCGTCCCGACGATGACCTGGTGCCGCCCGCTCGGGTCGCTCATCGATCCCCACGGGAGGTCGGTGACGCTCGTGAACAGGTCTCCCCACTGGGTCGCGAGGAGATGGACGAGATTGATGTCCTCGGCCGCGGCCTGGAGGAGGGCGGTGGACGGAGCGAGGAAATGGACGTGGGCGTCGGTCGTGACCCAGCCGGCAGGACGGCGATCGAAGGCGCGCTCGAGCTCGATGTCGAGCTCGTGGGTATCCGCCCCGACGTCCATGCGGAACCTCCGCGGCCGGCGATCGAAGCCGGCGACCGCCTCAACCTCGACGCCGCCCAGGGGCAGGTCGATCGCGAAGCGGCCCGGGACGTACGCGTAGATCGCCGATCCGAGGCGAACATCCGCACCGAGGTCCTCGTATAGCCCGGGATTCACCTCGTCCTGGTGGGCGACCGGGGGGAGATAGCGCCCGTCCTCGGCGACGAACCGGACCCGGGCCGGGATGATGGTGGACGAAGCCTCGTCCAGGACGCGGACATCGACCCGGATGCGCGGCGTCGGCAGCGCACGGATCGTCGTCCGGCCGCTCGGCGAGTGCAGGATGGTGCCGGTGCCCGGGCGGAGATCGGTCGCCGGCATCGACCACGTGCCGACCGAGAGCACGGCGTCGTCGTGGAGCGCGATGTCGACGATCCGCGGTTCATCGCCCGGTGCGCCCTCGGCTTGCGGTGCCGCCCGCGGCTCTCCCCAGCCGACGATCGGGGCCGCAGCCTCCGGCCGACGATGCGACGCCGGCCCGGCGGCGAGCGTCCGGATCACCGTTCCGAGATCGGTTTCCGGCTCCTCCTCACTGCCGTCGAGCAGGAGCTGGAACCGTTCGCCGCGGATCAGCGGGTTCGCCGTCCCGTCGTACAGCGTCACCCCGGCGACGATCACGTCGGATCCGGGCCGCCCGCCGGTCAGCGACTCGAGGCGCAGCTCGGCGACCTCCACCGGCTCGATGGCCCTGCCGCGATCGTCCGTCCCGTCCTCGTCTCCGGTCAGGGCGATCGCGTGAAGCCAGAGAAGCGCTTCGCCGGTCGAGCTCGGGACGAAGTCAGACACGCCGGTCTGGGCCGGTCCCCAGGCGCCCGGCAGGACCGTCAGCGCCCCGGACTGGCCGGGCGGCGCGTACGACCCCCGGGGTTGCGTCGGATGCGGGCCGCGCCAGTCGATGACCGCATTGGCGAGGTGGGGGACCGCGGCAAACGGCAGGCTGCCCCAGCCGAGAATCCCGTCGTCGATCTCGAACCGCCGTCGAATCGTCCGCGTCGTCGTGCGGCCCGCCGCGTCCGTGACCCGGTACCGGGCAAGCGGCTCACCAACCGGCACGACGTGCCCGATCGGAATTGCGGCCGGACGCGAGCCGTCCTCGTCCCTCCAGCTGTCGCACAGGTGGGCGATCACGAGATGGGTGGCCGGCCCCTGGCCGCGAAGGTCGAGGGTGACCGGCTCGTCGAGGATCATCCACCGAGCGGCACCAGCCGGCCCGAGGTCGAATGGGAGCCCGTGGAACACCTGTCGGCCGGCGGGCAGTCGTCCGATTGCCGCGGCGTAGGCGGGGTCGAAGCGGCCGGCGACCTCGGCGTCGGTCCGTCCCAGGACTCGGTCGAGCACGGCCGGCCGAGCGCGCGGAGTCGCTCGAGCGAGACGCGGACCGGCACCCATCGGGGACTCCTCATCTGAATCGTTGACGCGCCGTTAACCGGAATGGTAGGGTCGTGCAAACGGTTGCACAAGAGGGGCACGCCGCATGCCGGGACCGGGTCTGGACCTCCTCGGGGCCGAGGAGCTGGCAGGGGTCAGCGAGGTGCTCGCGAGCGGGCATCTCAGTCGCTACGGGCCCGACGACGCGTCCTTTCCGGCGAAGGTCCGGACGTTCGAGGAGGAGGTCGCCCGCCGGGCCGGGGTCGGCCACGCTCTCGCCCTCAACTCCGGAACGAGCGGCTTGATGCTCGCTCTCATGGCTCTCGGGGTCGGTCCCGGGGACGAGGTCATCGTGCCCGGCTTCACGTTCGTCGCGACGATCTCGGCCGTCGTCTACGCCCGCGCGCGCCCGGTTCTCGCCGAGGTTGACGACACCTTCAACCTCGATCCCGCCGACGTCGAGGCGCGGATCACGCCGCGCACCCGGGCGATCATCCTCGTTCACATGCTCGGCAATCCGGGCCGCCTCCCCGAGCTGAAGGCGCTCGCCGATCGCCACGGGATCGCGCTGATCGAGGACTGCGCGCAGGCGTTCGGGGCGACCTACGACAACCGCTGGGTCGGCTCGTACGGTGCCGCCGGCATCTACAGCTTCAACGAGTTCAAGACGATCACGTGCGGCGACGGAGGCCTGCTCGTGACCGACGACGAGGGTCTCTACCGGCGCGCATTCGCGCTCCACGACCAGGGTCACAGCCCGAACCGGAAGGGGATCGAGGTCGGGGCGCGGCCGTTCCTCGGCCTGAACTTCCGAATGACCGAGCTCGAGGGGGCCGTCCTGCTCGCCCAGCTCGGCAAGCTCGACCTGATCCGCGACCACCTCGCGGCGAACCGCAACCTCGTCGAGGAGATCATCGGAGAGGTTCCGAGGATCGAGTTCCGGACGCGGCCGGACCCGGGCGGCGACCTCGGCTCGCACCTCGTCGTGATCTTCCCGGATGCCGCGTCGGCCGAGGCGGTCACCTCCGAGCTCGGCTCGATCACGCTCGCCGCTTCGGGCTGGCACGTGTACAGCCAGATGGAGCACGTCCTGACCGGGCGCACGATCAGCGGTCGGGGCTGCCCGTTCGACTGCTCCTGTACCGACGGACGGCCGCCGGACTACCAGCGGGGCATGCTGCCCCGGACGGACGCGCTCCTGGCTCGATCGATGAGCTTCGCGATCGGGGTCATGGACCCGAATCTCGCCCCGTTCGGGCTCCGGATGCGCGACGACGCCGACGTCGCTCGGCGCCAGGCGGAGAGGTTCCGCTCCGTCGCCCTCCGGCACCTGGCGTAGCGGAGCGAGGGAGCCGAGATGGGCGGTCGGACGCGGCTGATCGACGTGGCGACGCACGCCGGCGTCTCCCAGGCGACCGCATCGCGGGCCCTCGTCGACGACCCGAGGATCAGCGCCCGGACCCGGGCGGCCGTCAAGGCCGCGGCCGCGGAGCTCCAATACATCCCGAACGCCGCGGCGCGGAATCTCCGTTCCCGGCGGACGAGGACCCTCGGGCTCGTCATCGTCGACCTGAGCGACCCGTTCCACGGGATGGTGGCGCAGGGGTTCGAGATGGCGGCGGGCGAGGCCGGCTACACGGTGATCTTCGCCTCCGGGCTGAGCGATCCGGTGCGAGAGCGGCGCGCGCTCAAGGTCTTCGTCGAGCACGGCACGGACGGGATCGCCCTCGTGTCGAGCGTGCTCGACCCACGCGAGGCCCGAAGCCGCGCTGAGCCCGACCCGCTCGTTCTCGTCCAGCCGGACCACCGGACGCTGATGCCCGGCCGCGATCCGCTTCCGGACGGCGTGGTCCAGACCGATGACGTCGGCGGTGTCGAGCAGATCGTCGACCACCTGATCGAGCGGGGCTACCGCGACATCGGCTACGTCGGCGCCGGCGTCCTGCCGTCGAACGCGGTGCGTCGCGAAACGGCGGTCCGCCGGCTCCGTCATCACGGCGTGCGGCGTCCGCTCCGCCGATTCCAGGCCGGCATCGAGGGTTATCGCTCCCCCGGAGCCCTCGCGGCCATCGTCCAGCAGTCGCTGCCCGAGGCCTTGATCTGCTACGACGACAAGCTGGCGCTCGCCCTGCTCGACGCGCTCCGCGGGCTCGGCGTCCGCGTCCCGGACCACGTGGCGATCGTCGGGTTCGACGACGTCCCGTTCGCATCGATCGCAAACCCACGGCTGACGACGGTGACCACACCGACCCACGAGATGGGCCGCGTCGCGGCCCGAGGGCTCATCCAGGCGATCCAGACCGGGACGATGCCACCGGCCACGCTGCTGCCGGTCCGACTCGCTCCGCGCGAGAGCACGCCCCCCGTCACGAGCGCGGATCGTCGGCCGCCGGCCCGGGCGACGACCACGCCGTCGACGTCGACGACGTCGCCGCGACCGGACTCCGACTCGGCGACCGGCCGGACCGGGCGCCCGCGCGGGTCGGCGGGTGCCGCGCTCTCGACCACGGCGATGGTTCATGCCTGACGGCGTTCCGGCCATCGAGCTCGTCCACGCGACAAAGCGCTACGGCGACGTGGTCGCTCTCGACGACGTCTCGATGACGATCGAGCCGGGCGAGTTCTTCTGCCTGCTCGGCCCGTCGGGCTGCGGCAAGACGACGACCCTGAATCTGATCGGCGGCTTCCTCCCGCTGAGCTCCGGCGACCTGCTGATCGAGGGTCGCCGGGTCAACGACCTGCCTCCGCACAAGCGCAACGTCAACACCGTCTTCCAGAACTACGCGCTGTTCCCTCACATGACCGTCGCGGAGAACGTCGCGTTCGGCCTTCGGATGGAGGGCCTGCCGGCCGGCGAGCTGCGAGCCCGCGTCAGCGAGTACCTCGCCCTCGTCGGCCTCGCCGGCTTCGAGCGGCGCCTGCCGGTTCAGCTGTCCGGCGGCCAGCAACAGCGGGTCGCCCTGGCCCGCGCGCTCGCGAAACGGCCGGCCGTGCTGCTCCTCGACGAGCCGCTCGGGGCCCTCGACCTGAAGCTCCGCAAGCAGATGCAGACCGAGCTGTCGCGGATCCATCGCCAGGTCGGGACGACGTTCGTGTTCGTGACCCACGACCAGGAAGAGGCGCTGTCGATGGCGAACCGCATCGCGATCATGTCGGGCGGGCACGTCATCCAGACCGCGACGCCGCGCGAGATCTACGAGAAGCCCGTCGATCGCTTCGTCGCCGATTTCGTAGGCGAGACGAACTTCCTCGACGGCACGGTCCGGCCCGACGGCGACGCCCTCGTCCTCGACCTTCCCGGTGCGACAGCGCCGCTCGCGCCCCCGCGCGGGGCGAGCGAGGGAGCCGTCGCGATCATGGTCCGACCGGAATCGCTTGCGATCCGGCCGCTCGGGTCGGTGGACGGGATCCGTGGCCGGATCGTCAACGTCGCGTTCCTCGGCAACCACAGCCGGATCACGGTCGCAACCGACGCGGGCGATCTCGTCGTCCTGCGACCCCATGGAGGGAGTGCAACGAACGATGGCTCGAGGGAAACGCTAGGCGAGGAGGCATGCGTATGGTGGCCGGCGGATGAAGCCGCGGTCGTGGGTTCGGGGGACAGATCAGAGGAGGACACACGTGAGCTCACCGATCGATAGCAGTCTCAGCCGACGACAGTTCCTGCGCGCGGCAGGAGCGGGCGCCGTCGCCCTTGGCATCGGCGGAATCGCCGCCGCCTGCTCGACGCCCGCCGCCACGTCGAGTCCGAGCAGCGCGCCGAGCACTGCGGCCGGCGGGTCGTCCGCGCCGGGCGGCTCGGCCGCGCCGAGCGCGTCGCAGGCCGCCGCGACGGGCACGTTCAACTGGATGACCTGGAGCGACCACTGGTACCAGGCGCAGCTCGACAACATCGGCAGCAATGCCAACATCAAGACGAACATCACCGAGCTCGCCGACAACTCGGATGGCTACACGAAGCTGAAGGAGGTCACCGGCCAGCTCGACATGATCTCGGGCGATGCGCTCTGGGTCCCGAAGTACTTCGAGTCCGGCTTGATCGAGGCGTGGGACATCAATCAGCTCGCCGTCTCGAAGCAGCTCTACTCGATTGCCCGCTCGTTCGAGATCTGGACGAAGCCCGAGGGGTACCTCGGCTATCCGTTCGGCTGGTCGCCCGTCCAGATCTACTACGACCCGGCGCACGTCTCGCCTGCGCCCGACTCGTGGCAGGTGCTGCTCGACAAGAAATACGCGAAGCGGGTCGTCGTCGAGAATCAGCCCGTCGAGATCATGGCCTACATGGGAAAGGCAGCGGGCGTCAAGGATCCCTACAACATGACCCCCGACGAGGTCCTGCAGGCCAAGGATCTGCTGAAGCAGCTGAAGCCGAACATCCTCCGCCTTGCCCAGCAGAACACCGACACCGTCGCCGCCCTGAAGAGCGGCGAGGCGTGGATCGCGACGGGCAACCTCGGCACGGACACGCGGGTCAAGGACCAGGGCGGCCCGGCCCTCAACGTCTTCACGCCGAAAGAGGGGACGATCGGCTGGATGGACTCCGAGATGATCGTCAAGGGCGGCGCGAACACGAACGTGATCCTGCCGTTCCTCGAGCTCGCCGAGCAGGCCGAGTACGTCGCCGCGAACTTCATCCTCAACGGCCGGCCGCTCTTCAACGAGGCGGCCTACAAGATTCTCGTCAACCAGGGCCAGCAGGAGCGAGCCGATCGCTTCCTCTACAACAAGCCCGAGACCGTTCTCACGATGACCCTCAAGGGCCCGGGCGCTTCGACCCAGGCCGCGATCGACGCCTTCAACGAGGTGTTCGGCGCCTGAGCGGCCGTCCCTTCAACCAGGGCAACCGATGACGACGGAGGTCCGCAGCGGAACCGAGCCGGTTCCGCTGGCGGGCTCCGCCGCCGGCTTCCTCGCCCGAGTCGGGCGGGCGGCTCCGGCCGTCCCCGGCCTGCTCGTGCTCGTCGTCCTGTTCCTGATCCCGATGGCGATCATGTTCGTGTTCAGCCTGTGGCGCACGAACCCCGACTTCGACATCGTGTCGGACTGGAACCTGAACAACTACGCGCGGTTCTTCACGATCGGGACGTATCTGCGGACGTTCGGCAAGACGCTCCTGATGGCGGGCCTCGTCACGACGGCCGGACTCGCCACCGCCCTGCCCTTTGCCTATTTCCTCGTCCGCTATGTGAGCAAGCGGCTGCAGCGTGCGGTGCTGCTGGCCGTGATCGTGCCGTTCTGGACGAGCTATCTCCTGCGGGTGTACGCGTGGCAGGCGATCCTCGGCGAGCGGGGTGCGCTCAACCAGTTCCTCATGGGCGTCGGGCTCATCAAGGAACCGTCGACGCTCCTCGTCTACAACGACCTCGGGGTGTTCGTCGTCCTCGTCTACGTCTACTTCCCGTTCGCCGCGCTCGCCCTCTACGCGGCACTCGAGAAGTTCGACTTCAACCAGCTCCACGCCGCCCAGGATCTCGGCGCCCGGCCGGATCAGGCGTTTCGTCACATCCTTCTGCCGCAGATCCGGGCCGGGATCATCACCGCCTGCATCTTCGTCTTCATCCCGATCCTCGGCGAGTTCCTGACCCCGACGCTCGTCGGCGGTGCGCAGGGCAGCCTGATCGCGAACCTGATCGTCAACTTCTTCCGCGGCGCCCAGATTCCCGAGGGCGCCGCGCTCGCGATCGTCGTGGCCGCGTTCGTGACGGTCGTCCTGATCGTCTTCCGGCGTTCGCTCCGGGTCGAGGACGTCGTGGCCCGTGGCTAGGTCGCGCGAAACGGCCAGGAGGATCAGCCCGCTCGAGACGATGCCCGTCAGCCCGTTCGCGGCCCAGACTCGAGGCTGTCTCGCGGTCCTCTCCGGCGCGATCCTCGCCTTCCTCTACATCCCGATCGCGTTCCTGATCCTCTTCTCGTTCGAGCAGTCGGACACGCCCGGGCTGCCGATCACCGGCCTCACGACGCACTGGTACGAGAAGATGCTCACCGACAGCGCGATCCAGAAGGCGGTCCTCAACTCCGTCGAGGTCGCCGTGATCGTGGCGATCCTCGCGACGATCATCGGCACGATGGCCGCGTTCCCGCTCGTCCGGGGCGGGATCCGCTTCGCGGGCTCGGCGCGGCTCCTGTTCACGATGCCGATCATGATCCCGGGCGTCCTGATCGGAATCGGACTCCTGATCTTCTTCCGCCGCGCGCTCGACCTCCAGCTGTCCCTCGTGACCGTGATCGCCGGCCACCTCGTCTTCACGATCCCGTTCGTCGTCCTGATCGTGGCCGCCCGCCTGCAGGGCTTCGATCGACGGCTCGAATGGGCGGCCGCTGATCTCGGGGCGAACGGGCGGCAGACGATCTGGCACGTCGTCCTGCCGCTGATCTCGCCGGCGATCGTCGCCGGGGCCCTGCTGAGCGTGACGCTCTCGATCGACGAGTTCGTGATCAGCTACTTCACGATCGGGCCGCAGCTCACGCTGCCCCTCTACATCTACACGCAGATCAAGTTCGGGGTCACCCCCGAGGTCAACGCCGTCGCGACGGTCATCCTCGTCGCGACGCTGGCCGTCTTCGGTCTCGGGTCGATCCTGCTGAACCGCGGACGACACCTGCTTCATCGTCAGGAGGATTGATGCTCGCTGCCGTCTTCGAGGGGGAAGGCCGTCTCGTCGTCCGGGAGGTTCCGGAACCGGTGCCCAGCCGGGACGAGGTTCTGATCGAGGTCGAGGCGTGCGGGATCTGCGGATCGGACGTCCAGATCATCAACGTCCCGCCGGGCCACCCCTCGACCCCGCCGGTCGTCATCGGCCACGAGTTCGTCGGCCGGGTGACGGCGCTCGGCGCCGGCGTGGGCCGCGACGGCCCGAAGGTCGGTGACCGCGTCGTCGTCGATCCGGACCCGAAGTGCGGGGCCTGCCCGTCCTGCCAGTCGGGCCACCCGTCGAGCTGCGAGCGGATCGTCGCCCTCGGTGTTCACCGCGACGGCGCGCTCGCCAAGTTCGTGACCGCGCCGGCGAATTGCACCTACCCGATCCGCGACGACGTCCCGTCGGAGCTCGCGGCTCTCGTCGAGCCCCTCGCCTGCGTCGTCAACGGCACCAACCTCGCCGCCGTGCGACCCGGCGAGAGCGTCGCGGTCTTCGGAGCGGGCGCGATCGGCTGCCTGTTCATCGCGGTCTTCCGCGCCGCCGGGGCAGGCCGCATCGTCGCGATCGAGCCGAGCCGGGCCCGCGAGCCCGTCGCTCGAGCGGTCGGCGCGGACGACGTCGTCACGCCGGCCGAATGGGACGCCCGTCGCCACGAGCTCATGCCGGGCGGTGCCGCGGTCGTCGTGGACGCCGTCGGGAGCGTCCTGCCGGACGCGATCGAGGCCGCGGCGATGGCCGGGCGGATCGTCCTGTTCGGGATGAATGGCAACGCGCGACCGCCCGTCCACCAGGTCGAGATCGTCGAGAAGGGCCTCTCGATCCTCGGCTCGTACATCAGCAACTTCACGTTTCCGGCCGCCATCCGGCTCATCGAGAGTGGCCGTCTCAACGTGGCCCCGATGATCAGCGCGGTCCTGCCGCTCAGCGAGATCGAGGACGGCCTCGCGCGATTGCGCTCCGGCGCGGCCGTGAAAGTCGTGCTGACCCCATGAGCGCGAACGGATCGGCGGACCCGACGGCTGAGGCTGTGCCCCGGGCCGTCAAGGTCGGCAGCGCCCCGGCCGCGTTCGGGATCGATGAGATCCTCGTCGAGGATGCCTGGATGCCGGCGCCGGAGGACGTCCTCGACTGGATCGTCGAGCTCGACTACGCCGGGACCGAGCTCGGGCCGCCCGGCTATCTCGCGCCGGATGCCGCCGCGCTCCATGAGCGACTCAGCTCGCGCGGGCTCGAGCTCGTCGGCTCGTTCCTCCCGCAGCATTTCAGCCGCGACGAGAAGGCGGATGAGGACCGGGCGTGGCTGCGCGATGCGCTGCGGATGATCCGGGCCGGTTCCCCGGACGGCTCGCACCCGTTCGCGATTCTCTCGGACCAGTTCGACGAGCCGGAGCGGATCGCCTGGTCCGGGCGCATCGCCGATAACCCTGAGGCCTGGCTTCCGCCGGCGCGTTTCGAGACGCTGATCGACAACCTTCACCGCGCCGCGGAGCTCGCTCGCGAGGAAGGGTTCGAGGTCGTGCTCCATCCGCATGCCGGGACCTACATCGAGACCCGCGACGAGATCGCCCGGGTGATGGACCGGATCGACCCGTCGCTCCTCGGCCTGTGCCTCGATACGGGCCACTTCCGGTTCGGTGGCGCCGATCCGGCCGAGTCGATCGACACCTGGCACGAGCTCATCCGCCACGTCCACCTGAAGGACTGCCGGACCTCGATCATGGACGCGGTGAAGGCCGAGGGCCGCGACCTGACCGAGGCGCTGACACGCGGCGTCTTCTGCCCGCTCGGGGAGGGCGATTCGGGGATCGACAACGTCATCGCCGCCCTTCGCCGCCACGACTACCGCGGCTGGGTCATCGTCGAGCAGGACCAGTTCCTTCGCTCGACCGACACGCCGGCGACGCTCGTGGCCGGGCAGCGACGCAACCGCGAGTACCTGCGCCGCTTCGGGATGTGAGCAGCGTGACCGCGAACCGGCGCCGGGCGACGCGGCGGTAGACTGGCCGCAATCTTCCCGAAGACCGCTCAATCCCGAGGATTCCGACCGATGACAACCGAGTCGCAGCCGCGTCTCAAGATCACCTACGCGACGCTCCGAGCCGACAATGAACAGCTCCACCGTGAGTACGAAGCCGGCCTGGCCGAAGCGAAGACCCAGCTCGCGGGCCATCACCGGAACGTGATCGGCGGCCAGGAGCGCGACGGAGACGGCGAGTCGACGGTTCACTCACCCATCGACCGCGACATCGTCCTCGGCCATTTCGCGACCGGCACGAAGCAGGACGTCCGCGACGCGATCCAGGCCGCCCGCAAGGCCCAGCCGGCCTGGTTCGCCCTCGGGTGGGAAAAGCGGATCGAGATCCTCAAGAAGGCGGCCGAGCTGATCAGCCAGCGCCAGATGGTGTACGGCGGGCTGATGGCGATCGAGGTGGGGAAGACGCGCCTGGAGGCACTCGGCGAGGTCGAGGAGGGGGCCGATCTCATCCGCTACTACAGCAAGACCGCCGAGGACAACAACTTCTACGACCATCCGATGGACACCCTGGGCGACTCGGCGGTGCATACCCGCTCGATCCTCCGCCCCCACGGCGTCTTCGCGGTGATCAGCCCGTTCAACTTCCCGATGGCCCTCGCGGCCGGGCCGACGGCGGCAGCGATGCTGGCCGGAAACACCGTCGTGTTCAAGCCGTCGTCGATCGCCCCGATCTCGGGTGTCAATCTCGTCCAGGCGTACCGCGATGCGGGTGTTCCCGACGGCGTGATCAACCTCGTCATGGGTCCGGGGGAGACGGTCGGGACCGAGCTCCGCGAGAACGACGGCATCGACGGGATCGTCTTCACGGGCTCGTACGACGTCGGCTTCGACCTGTATCGGACGTTCTCGAAGCGCTTCCCGAAGCCGACGATCGTCGAGATGGGCGGCAAGAACCCCGCCGTCGTGTCCCGCAAGGCGGATCTCGAGGAAGCGGCCGAGGGCATCGTCCGGAGTGCGTTCGGGTTTGGCGGCCAGAAGTGCTCGGCGAACAGCCGGGTCTACGTCGAGAAATCGGTCCATGACGACCTGATGAAGCTGCTCGTCGAGAAGACCGAGGCACTCACGATCGGCGACCCGCTGCTCCGCGAGAACTGGCTCGGGCCGGTCATCGACCAGAGGGCCGTGGATCGCCACCAGGCCGCCGTCGCCGAAGCGCGCCGCGACGGCCGGGTGTTCACCGGCGGCGAGCGATTGACCGACCACGGCCTCGATCGCGGGTTCTATGTCGAGCCGACGGTGGTCGGGGATCTGCCGGCCGATCACCGGCTCTTCCGCGACGAGCTGTTCGCGCCGTTCACCGCCGTCAAGGCCGTCGACTCGTTCGACGAGGCGATCCGGCTCGCGAACGACTCGGTCTATGGCCTGACGGCCGGCGTCTACAGCGAGGACAAGGACGAGATTCAGACGTTCCTCGACACCGCCGAGGCCGGGGTGCTCTACGTGAACCGCCGAGCCGGGGCGACGACGGGGGCTTGGCCGGGCGTGCAGGCATTCGGCGGCTGGAAGGGCTCCGGGTCGACCGGCAAGGCCGGATTGTCGATGTATTACGTCGCGCAGTTCCTGCGGGAGCAGAGCCACACGATCGTCGATTAGGGGCGCCGCCGGTCGCCTTCGCGACGCTGGCAGCTGAGCGTCCCAGGCACGCTTCATCGGCGACACTCGGGGAATCCTGTCCGACGTGCCGGTCGGGGAGCATCTGCGATCTGGCGTGGCGCAACCTGCATCGGCGCTCGTGATCGGCTCTGATATCCTCGGCCCGAATATCCACTCTGCATACTTCGTATGCGCTCCGCCCGCCAGAGGTGCCCTGTGACGTCCGCCCAGAACCGGCTCGCCGGGGATCGACCCGTCCCCGATCTGATCACGGAGGTGCCAGGCCCCAGGGCCCGGGCACACGTGACCTACGACGAGACCTGGACGTCGCCGAGCCTGCCGCGCGCCTACCCGCTGGTTCCCATTCGCGGTGAGGGTTCCGTCCTCGAGGACATCGACGGCAACCTCTTTCTCGATTTCGCCGCCGGCATCGCGGTGAACTCGACCGGCCACGCCCATCCGGC
>DATAQF010000131.1:0-3323 GCA_036264795.1 Candidatus Limnocylindrales bacterium
GGCCCGGCGCGCTCCGTCCGTGCCTGGGGCTGGGACCTGAAGCCGGACCGAACGACGCTCGACGGGGCACGCTACCGGATCGGGAGCCCGGACCTGATCGTCGTAGCGCTCGAGCTTGCGAGCGGTCGGGTGATGCGGCTCACGACCAGCTTCTACGTCGGCCGGCCGGCGAAGCAGCTCGGCACCCTGGAGTTTCACGGGGACGACGCCTCGCTGGCGCTCGGCAGCTTCAGCGACTTCGACGCCACCGTCGAGATCGGCCCCTTCGGCGGGGAGTACGAGCCGGTCGAGCTCGTTCGGCCCGGCGTCGGCGGCACCGCATGGGCCCGCGGGGTCGCCGAGATGGCCGTCGCCATCCACGAGGGACGGCCGCACCGAGCCAGCGCGGAGCAGGCGGCCCATGTCGTCGAGATCCTCGACGCGGCCCGGCGGTCCATCGGCGAGGACGGCCGGCCGGTCGAGATCGCCTCGACCGTCGAACCGCCGCCGCTCATGCCGTGGGCGGCGTCTTCCGGCACGGGGTCCTGACGTCCCGGAGCACTCGGCCAGCGGAGTTCAGCCGAAGTCCCGACGGCCCTCGAAGCCCTCTGCCACGCCGGGCCGCGTCAGCTCGTACACGGCGAATCGCTGGCCGCCCGGGGTCTCGAACGAGCACACGGGTCCCTGGGGGATCTCGAGCGTCCGGCCGCGCCGCCAGCCCCGGGACTCGAGCTCCTCGATCGCGCCGGGCAGGCTGTCGACCCGGTAGACGAGGATCGGGGCATCGCCCTCGAGGTGATCCGCGAGAAGGATCCGCGGCGATGCCTCGCTCAGCTCGATCATCGCGACGCGCGTCCCCATCCCCTCGATCGCAAAGACGAGCCGGCCCCCGAGCACATCCACGTGGTACCGAGCGTCGGCGGCCACGTCGCGGCTCGGCGTGTAGAGGTAGTCGAGACGTCCGAAGTCCATCAGCTGCAGCCGCTCGCCGGTCTCTGTGTCGTCATGGCATCGGCCGGGATGGGGCCGGTCGCCAGCACACGCAAACCCTACACTCCCGCCGTGAGCAAGAGGAGGGGCGTGGACGAGCAGCGTCCGGCGCGGTGGCGCCCGGGGACCCCATTGCCCGACGATCCCCTCGCCCTCGAGCCCGACGTCATGCGCGCCATGGGCTATCAGGTCGTCGACATGCTCGTGGACCGGATGACGCGGCTGTCCGATGAGCCCGCCCTTCGGATGGCCGAACGAGCCGAGATGGAGGCACGGATCGCCGAGCCGCCACCTGCCGCGGGACGCGACTTCCGGACGCTCCTCGCGCGCCTCGAAACCGACGTGCTCCCGTTCGTGGGTCACTTCGACCATCCCCGGTTCTTCGGCTACGTGCCGGGCGCCGGAACGTGGCCCGGAGCGCTCGGCGACCTGATCGCCGCTGCCACGAACATCGATGCGGGCGCGTGGCGCGAGGCCGCCGGGCCGATCCAGCTCGAGCTCACGGTCCTCGACTGGTTCCGCGAGTGGCTCGGCTATCCGGCCGAGGCCGCGGGCGTGCTGACCTCCGGCGGCTCCGCCGCGAACCTGACGGCGCTCGCCTGCGCGCGGGAAGCCCTCATCGGGCCGATGTCCCCACAGATCGTCGCCTACGCAAGCGACCAGGCGCACTCGTCGATCGCCCGCGCGGCTCGTCATCTCGGGTTCCGACCGGATCAGATTCGCATTCTCCCGACCGACGACGAGTTCCGGGTTCGGCCGTCCGATCTCCTCGCGGCGATGGATTCCGATCTCGCGGCCGGCCGTCTCCCGTTCTTCGTCTCGGCAAACGCCGGGTCGACGAACTCGGGCGCGGTCGACGACCTCCGTCGGCTCGCCGCCGTCTGCCGCGAGCGCAATGTCTGGCTTCATGTCGACGGCGCATATGGCGGCTTTGCGGTGCTGACCGAGCGCGGGCGTCGGCTGCTCGACGGCATCGAGCTCGCGGACTCGGTCACCCTCGATCCCCACAAGTGGCTGGCGATGCCCTTCGAAGTCGGCTGCCTGATGGTTCGGCGGGGCGAGGCGCTCGAGCGGGCTTTCGAGCTTCATCCGGAGTACCTCCGCGAGCGACCGGACGGGCCGCGCAGCGTGAACTTCGCGGATCGCGGACTCCAGCTCACCCGCGCCAGCCGGGCGGTCAAGGTCTGGCTCGCCCTCCAGACGTTCGGGGTGGATGCGTTCCGTGCGGCGATCGACCGGGCGATGGACCTCACCCTTCTGGCCCAGCATCGGATCGAAGGGGATGACCGGCTGGAGCTCGTCACGCCGGCATCGCTCGGCATCCTGACGTTCCGTCGCCGCGGACCGGCCGGTGCGTCGGCTGCCGAGATCGATCGCGCGAACGAGCTCCTCGTCGGATTGCTCGCCCACCGCGGCGGGGTCGTGCTGACTTCGACCGTGCTCGGTGGGCGGTACGTGATCCGGTTGTGCGTGCTGAATCACTCAACTGGACCGGATGACGTGATCGCGGCCCTGGACCAGGTCGCCGAAGCGGATCTCGCGTCGGCCGCCTCGGAGGCCCCGGCGTGGGAGCCCGACGGGCGAGCGAGTGGTCGCGATTCAGGCGTCGACGTCTCGTGGTTGCGGGACCACGGCTTCGATGCCGACCACCTGCGTGGGGTCCGCGGCTTCGAGACCGTCACCGACGAGCAGGCACGGAGGTTCCTCGGAACGGGCCGCGAGGAGTCCTACACGGCCGGTCAAACGGTGACCGAGCGCTGGTCATACGCCCGCGTCTTCTACCTCGTGCTCCACGGTCGACTTTCGATCCGGGTCGACGACGTGGAGGTCAACGGCCTCGGGCCGGGCGACCATCTCGGCGAGATCGCCGCAATCGACTGGGGACGCGACTTCAGCTACGGGCGGACCGCAACCGCCGTCGCGGTCGAACCATCGCGGGTACTGGCCATTCCCGCGGCGGCTCTCCGGACGCTGATGGCGGAGGCACCCGGCGTCGACCGGGCGATCCGGGCGACCGCGGCGGCGCGCCTCCGAACCCGCTGAGCCACGGAGCCCGGGACCGGCGAGGGTCACAGCCCGCGGCCCTGAGCCGTCTGGCGAGTCGTGGGATCTGGAGCCGCGCGCGCGGTCCTCACCGTTGTTGCCCGAGGGGGCGCCCTGTTCCTCGGGCTCTTCACCGTTCTGGCGCTCGTCGGCGAGCTCCGCGGGCGGGCGACCAACCTCAGCCTGTGGTGGGTCGATCTTGGTGACCTCCCGGGTCCCCTGCGCCTGGCGCTCCTCGCCTCGTTCGCGGGGCTCCTGATCGCGTGGGCGATCCGTCGCGAACCGGGCATCCGCCTTGGCCGCGCGACCGC
>DATAQF010000183.1:0-6117 GCA_036264795.1 Candidatus Limnocylindrales bacterium
AGCGACACCGAGCCGGCGGGGAGCCGGGCGCCCCGGGGGACGCGGGCCTGTAGCGTGATCAAGGTCCGGTAGGGGCGGGTCGAGGCGAGGGTCGGGCCGTCGGCTAGACTGGCCGCCTTGGTGCTGGCTCGTGGCATCGAAACAGGGCCTCTGGGCAACGGATACGATCTGCCAGGGCTATACGCGTGTCATGCCCTGTGCGCAAGCCGGAGACCGAGGCAGACGCGCTTCGTAAGCGCAATCGATGGGCGAGTGGCGGAATGGCAGACGCGCCGGCCTTAGGAGCCGGTGTCGCGTGAGCGACGTGGAGGTTCGACCCCTCTCTCGCCTACCACTGTCATGTCCCCCAGCCGTTCGCCACGCGACCGCAGACGCCACAGCTCACGCTCCACGACGCTCGGCTATCCTTCGCGGGCGATGCAGATCACCACCACCCCCGCCCCGAAGAGCACGATCGTCGTCGAGGTCGAGGTCCCGGCCGACCGTCTCACCCGGGCCGTCGGCGAGGCGACCCGCGCCCTCTCCCGCCGAACGAAGGTCCCCGGCTTCCGACCCGGCAAGGCGCCTCGCGGCGTTCTCGAGGCGGTGCTCGGCCACGGTGCGGTGCTCGAGGAGGCCGTCGACCGGGTCGTCCAGTCCAGCTACCGCGATGCGTTGATCGAAAAGGAAATCCTCCCGCTCACGAACGCCGACGTGGAGATCGTCCAGGCGGAGGAGGGGAAGCCGCTCATCTTCAAGGCGACGGTGCCCGTCCGGCCCGAGGTCGAGCTCGGTGACTACCGGTCGTTCAACTTCCGACCGGACATCGAGACGACCGACGACGCCCGCGTCGACAAGGTCATCGAGGAGCTCCGTGACCAGAACGCCTCCCTCGCGCCGGTCGAGGAGCGCGGCGCCCAGAAGGGCGACTACGGCGTGATCAAGTACGAGGGGACCCGCGACGGCGTCCCGTTCGAGGGCGGCTCGGCCGAGCGGATGCCGTTGATCATCGGCGAGGATCGCCTGATCCCGGGGTTCGAGGACGAGCTCGTCGGGCTCAAGGTCGGCGACACGAAGGGTTTCGACATCACCTTCCCCGCCGATTACGCCGAGGAGACGCTGGCCGGCGCGACGGCCCACTTCGAGGTCGAGCTGCGGGAGCTGCGGGAAAAGATCCTGCCCGACGCCGACGATGACTTCGCCCGCTCGATGGGCGACTTCACCGATCTCGCCAACCTTCGCGTCGAGGTCAGGAAGCGTCTCGAGCGGAACGCCCTGGACAAGGCCCGCCATACGTTCTCGGATCGAATCATCGAATATGCGGTCGCCAACGCCACGATCGACCTGCCCGACGTCCTCGTCGAGCAGGAGGTCGAGGTGATGCATGACGAGTTCCGAGGGACGCTGGCCCGCCAGGGAATCAGCGACGAGGCCTACACGAAGATCTCGGGCAAGAGCCACGAGGAGCTCCACAACGACTTCCGCCCCGACGCCGAGAAGCGGGTCCGGGTCCTGCTCGTCCTCAGCAAGATCGCCGAGGTCGAGAACCTGACGATCCCGGACTCCGACGTGGAGGCGGAGATCGCGCGGGGCCGGGAGCGGTATGCCGGCGACCAGAAGCTGCTGAAGTACTTCGACTCGGAGCGTGGCCGGAACTACATCCGCTCGACCCTTCGCCGGAGCCGCGTCGTGGAGCGCCTGGTCGACGATTGGCTGGCGGCCCACCCCGAGCACCCGGCGATCCCGCACGTCGAGGACGGCCCGGACGACAGCATGGACGAGGACACCGCGCGTTCGGTCGCCGCGGTCGACGCCACGGACCCGGGCTCGATCCTCGACACTGATCGCAGCACGGAGGGGGCCGTCGCCGCCGCGGCTGCCGCCGCCGAGATCGCGGCTGGAGACGCCGCGGAGGATGCGACCCACTCGAACCAGGAAGCCACCAGCGACGAGCCGGCACCCGCCGGCTGACCGTTACCCAGCGCGCAGCCCGCACCGCAGAGAACCGGAGATCCCAATGCTCGTTCCGATGGTCATCGAGTCCAGCAGCCGTGGCGAGCGTGCCTACGACATCTACTCGCGGCTCCTTCGGGAGCGGATCATCTTCCTCGGCGACGCGATCGAGGACCATGTCGCGAACCTGATCATCGCCCAGCTGCTGTTCCTCGATTCGGAGGACCCCGAGAAGGACATCAGCCTGTACATCAACTCGCCCGGGGGGGTCGTGACGTCCGGCCTCGCGATCTACGACACGATGCAGTACGTCCGGGCGCCCGTCGCGACGATCTGCATCGGGATGGCCGCGTCGATGGCGGCCGTGCTCCTGGCGGCGGGCGCACCCGGCAAGCGCTACGCCCTGCCGAACGGGCGGGTGATGATCCATCAGGGCTCCGGCGGGTTCCGGGGCGCCGCGCCGGACGCGATGATCCAGATGAAGGAGTGGGAGTTCCTCGTCCAGCGGAACCACGAGATCCTGGCGAAGCACACCGGCCAGCCGCTCGACAAAGTGATCAACGACACCAATCGGGACTATTTCATGTCTCCCGACGATGCCAAGGACTATGGCATCATCGATTACGTCTACACGGCCACCGGCGATTCGCTGATCGCCCGTGCCCACGATCTTGGTCTCAGCGGCGGTGAGGGCGGGGGCGTTCCGAACGCGGCGACGGAGGAAGAGGCCGGCGGGGCGGACGCCAAGCCCGAAGCCGACAAGTCCGACCCCGACAAGAAGTCCAAGAGCTAGAGCGCACGCAGGGGAGATCGCAAAGACCGGTGACGACAAGCAGCACGTCCAAGGGACCGAAGGTTCCGTACCGCTGCTCCTTCTGTGGCAAGAGCCAGGAGCAGGTCCGGAAGCTGATCGCCGGCCAGGGCGTCTACATCTGCGACGAGTGCATCAACCTCTGCCAGGAGATCATCGAAGAGGAGATGCTCGAGGCGCCGAAGGCAAAGCCGTCGGTCGCCAAGCTCCCGAATCCGCGCCAGATCAAGTTCGCGCTCGACCAGTACGTGATCAGCCAGGACCGGGCCAAGAAGGTTCTGTCCGTCGCGGTCTACAACCACTACAAGCGGGTCAACGCCGGCCACGCCGTCGACGATGTCGAGCTCCAGAAGTCGAACGTCCTCCTCGTCGGCCCGACGGGTTCCGGCAAGACGCTCCTCGCCCAGACGCTGGCGCGCGTCCTGGACGTCCCCTTCTGCATCGCCGACGCGACGTCGCTGACGGAAGCGGGGTATGTCGGCGAGGACGTCGAGAACATTCTCCTGCGCCTCATCCAGGCAGCCGATTTCGACGTCGCCCGGGCCCAGCGCGGGATCATCTACATCGATGAGATCGACAAGATCGCCCGTAAGGCCGACAACCCCTCGATCACCCGCGACGTCTCGGGGGAGGGGGTCCAGCAGGCGCTTCTGAAGATCCTCGAGGGGACCGTCGCCAACGTGCCGCCGCAGGGTGGCCGGAAGCATCCGCACCAGGACTTCATCCAGATCGATACCACGAATGTGCTGTTCATCTGCGGCGGCGCGTTCGACGGGCTCGAGAAGATCGTCGAGGAGCGGGTCGGGCGGCGGTCGATCGGGTTCGGCTCGGACGGCGGCGTCTCGAAGGCGGACCGCAACAAGATCCTCGAGCGGCTGATGCCGGAGGACCTGCTGAAGTTCGGGCTGATCCCCGAGTTCATCGGCCGGCTGCCGGTCATCGTGACCCTCTCGGCGCTGACGGCGGAGGATCTCGTCCGGGTCCTCACCGAGCCGAAGAACGCCGTGACGCGCCAGTTCCAGAAGTTCCTCGGCCTCGACAAGGTCGAGCTCGTGTTCACCGCGGGCGCGCTCCAGGCCGCGGCCGACGTCGCGCTCGAGCGCAAGACCGGCGCGCGCGCCCTCCGCTCGATCGTCGAGGAGGCCCTGCTCGAGGTGATGTACGACATCCCGGAGCGGAACGACGTCCGGAAATGCATCATCACCGAGGAGACGATCCGCGAGGGTCGGTTGCCGCTCCTCCTGACGAAGACCGAGGTCGAGAAGGGCGTCGACGAGACAAACTACGGGGAGTGGCTGGCCGCCCGCGGCGAAACCGCGTAGCGCTTCCCCTGTGCGGCCCGCGGCCGCGCCGCCGCCGACCTCGCCGCGACCCGCCTCGTCGCGTGGCGACACAACGCCCGGTAGCCTGAGGGCATGGATCACCACGATCACGTCGGATTGATCCGCGCGGCCGTCGAGGGCGTTGCAGGCCGGCGATGGCTCGAGCTCGGGGCAGGGGAGGGCGCGTTCACGCTTGCCCTTGCGGATCTGCTCGGGCCGCACGCCGAGATCATCGCCATCGACCGCGACGCCGGCGCGTTGCGGAGCCTCGAGGCGGAGATGGCACCACGGTTTCCGTCGACCGGCCTGAACACGATCGTCGCCGACTTCCGGCAGGCGCTGCCGGCCGGCCCGTTCGACGGCGTCCTGGCGGCGAACAGCCTCCACTTCGTGGGCGACCCCGTCGCCGTCATGTCGAGCGCCCGTCTTGCCCTCCGGTCCGGCGGGCGCCTCGTCGTCGTCGAATACGACGCGGACCGCGGCAACCCCTGGGTGCCTCATCCCTTCTCGGCAAGACGATTCCCGGAGCTCGCCGTGGACGCCGGATTCGGGACCGGGCACGAGATTGCCAGGGTGCCGAGCCGGTTCCTGGGGGCGATCTACGCTGCCATGGCCGAGGCACCGCCGGGGCTGCTACACTCCCGGCCTCACGGCGGCGACCGAGAGGAGTAGGCCCGGAGCGGCCAGCCAGCGAGCGCGGGACGGTGCGAGCCGCGCGGCACGACCGGATCGAACGTCACTCGCGAGCCGTGCGGCCGGCGCCCGATAGCGCGCCACGAGGCGATCCGGATCCGGCGCCCGCGATGAGCGGTCCGCCCCGGACGCGAACCAGCAGGTGGTACCACGAACCCGTTCGTCCGCTGGACGAGCGGGTCGTTCGATTCAAGGACACCCAGGATGACCGAGACGACGGACACACCGAACGCGACGAGGACGACCGAGCTGCCGAAGGCCTACCGGCCGGCCGACTTCGAGCACGCGATCTACGAGCGCTGGCTGGCGGCCGAGGTCTTCCCGCCCGACGGCGCCGGTTCCAGGGCCGACCCGAAGGCCGAGCCGTTCACGATCATCCAGCCGCCACCAAACGTCACCGGTTCGCTGCATCTCGGCCACGCCCAATGGGCGGCCGTCGAGGACCTGATGATCCGCCACGCGCGGATGACCGGCCGCCCGTCGCTCTTCCTGCCCGGGCTCGACCATGCGTCGATCGCGGCGCAGTTCGTGCTCGACCGGATCCTTGCCGACGAGGGACAGGACCGCCAGAGCCTCGGCCGCGACCGCTACCTCGAGCGGATGCACGCGTTCGTCGCCACGACGCGCGAGGTGATCCTCGGCCAGGAGCGCCGTCTCGGGGCATCGTTCGACTGGGGCCGGTTGCGATTCACGATGGACGAGGGCTCCGCGGCCGCGGTTCGGGTCGCGTTCAAGACGCTCTACGACCGTGATCTGGCGTATCGCAGCGAGGCCCTGGTGAACTGGTGCCCCGGCTGCCGAACGAGCGTCAGCGACCTCGAGGTCGTGGCCACACCCGAGACCGGCACGCTGTGGACGATCCGCTATCACCTGATCGACGAGACGACCGCCCAGCCTGACCCCGAGCAGACGATCACCGTGGCGACGACGCGTCCCGAGACGATTCTCGGCGACACGGCGGTCGCCGTTCACCCCGACGATGATCGGTACCGGTCTCTTGTCGGACGCCGCGTCCGCATCCCATTCGTGGAGCGGGACGTTCCGGTCATCGCCGACCCGGCCGTGGACCCGACGTTCGGGACCGGGGCGGTGAAGATCACCCCAGCCCACGATCACGACGACCACGAGATGGGCCTCCGCCACGGCCTGCCGATGCCGACGATCCTCGACGACGCCGGCGCGATCGCCGGGACCGGAACGGCCTACGACGGCCTGGATCGGTACGAGGCACGGAAGCGCATCCTCTCCGACCTCGCCGCACGCGGGGACCTCGCCGGGGAGCAGGTCCACGAGATGGTCATCGGCCGGTGCCAGCGCTCCGACGACGTGATCGAACCGCGACTGAAGACGCAGTGGTTC
>DATAQF010000205.1:0-3947 GCA_036264795.1 Candidatus Limnocylindrales bacterium
CCCGCCTCCCCCACGGACGAGCCGATCGACAGCGGCGCGCCGACGCCGACGCCTCCGCCCATCCAGGGATCGGCGCTGCCGAACCAGACGATCCCGCCGTGGAACGGGACGGAGCGGCTGAACATCCTCCTGGTCGGCTCCGACCAGCGCCCGGGCGATGGGACGTACAACACCGACACGCTCATCGTCGTCTCGATCGACCCGACGACGAAGCAGGTTGCGATGTTCAGCCTGCCCCGCGACTCCGCCGGGATCCCGATGCCGAGCGGACCCCTGTCACGGGCCTTCACCTCGACCTACAACGCGAAGATCAACTCCTTCTTCACGGCGGTCCGCAATCGGGCGGACCTCGTGCCCGGCACGAGCCGGACGCGGGGCTTCAACGGCCTGAAGATGGTCCTCGGGAACCTGTACGGGCTCGACATCAAGTACTTCGTCGAGGTGAACTTCGACGGCTTCAAGCAGGTCGTGGACGCGGTCGGCGGGGTGACGATCAACGTCCAGGTTCCCGTGCTCGATGAAAGCTACCCGAGCGATACCGGCCGCCTGTCGCGTGTCTACATCCCGACGGGGATCCAGCACATGACGGGAGCCCAGGCACTCATCTACGCGAGGTCACGCCACGGCTCGGACGACTTCGATCGGGGCTATCGCCAGCAGCGCGTGCTGACCTCGCTCCGCGAGCAGGCCGATGTCGCCACGCTGATCCCGCAGATCCCGGCACTCCTCGCCGCGGTGAAGAACACCGTCCGGACCGACATCCCCCAAGAGGAGCTCGCGAAGCTCGCCGGACTCGCGGGGAGCGTCGACACGAAGAACATCCGGTCGTACGTCTTCGCCTACCCGCGCTACGGCACCCAGACGCCGTCCGGCGCGCCCGTGTACGAGTACTTCCCGAGCGTCACCAAGATCCGGACCGCCGTCGCGAACGCCTTCAAGGTCGACCCGCAGCTCGAGGACACCCGGGCCGCCCTCGGCCAGGAGAACGCCTCGATCTGGGTCCTGAACGGCACCGGGCTCCAGGGACAGGCGGCGACGCTCGCCTCCTATCTCGACTATTACGGGCTCACGACGTCGGCCCCGAACCAGAGGCCCGACCCGACCGCGGTGAACGGCACCCGGATCGTCGTGTACAACGGCGCCGAATCCCGGTTGACCGCCACGATCGCCTTCCTCGAGTCGACGTTCAGGACGAAGGTCCAGCTGAAGACCGATCCAACGATCGGCGCCGACGTCATCATCACGACCTCGAGCGCGACCCCGAACCTGACGCCGCCGCCGAGCAGCTGAGCTCTGTCTGGCGGCGTTCCTGCGCCGGGCGATCTGGGGGAGCGGCGGACCGCCTCGGCGGACCATCGGCGGACGATCAGTCGGCCGGGATCTCCGTCAGCCAGTGGGCGTATTCGGGGAGCCGGCCACGAACCGCGTCGAAGTAGCGCTGCTTGACCAGCGACGCGATCGGGCCGATCTCGCCGGAGCCGATCGGGCGGTGGTCGATCTCGGTCACCGGCGAGATCTGGACGCCGGTCCCGCACAGGAACATCTCGTCGGCGACGTAGAGCTCGGAGCGGTCGATCGAGCGGACCTCGACCGGGATGTTCTCGTTGCGGAGGAGCTCCATCATCGCCAGGCGGGTCACGCCCTCGAGGATGTCGTCGTTGACCGGCGGCGTCATCGCGACTCCGTCCCGCACGACGAACAGGTTCGCGGCCGAGGCCTCGTTGACGTGCCCGTCGGCCGTCAGGACGATCGCCTCGTCGTAGCCGTTCATCTCGGCTTCCGACTTCTGGAACGCCATGTTGACGTAGCCGCCCACGATCTTGCCGCGTGCCGGCAGTGCCTCGTCCGCGTTCCGCCGCCACGACGAGGTCATCACCCGGATGCCGGCCTCGGTGTCGACATAGTTCCCGAACGGGATCGCGATGATGTACAGCTCGTTCTCGAGGTGGTGGAGCCGGACGCCGATCGCCTTCGTGGACTTGTAGAACGAGGGTCGGACGTACGCGTCCTCGCGGAAATGGTTGCGCCGGATCGTCTCGACGATCAGCCCGCTCAGCTCATCGACGGACGGGACGTTCTCCATCAGGAGGATCCTGCAGGACTGGCGGATCCGCTCGACATGGTCGCGGATCTTCAGGCCGTACAGCTTGCCCTGGTCGGCGTTCCAGTAGGCGCGGATGCCCTCGAAGGTGGCGGTCCCGTACATGAACGCGTGGGTCATGATGCTGACCTTCGCGTCGCGCATCCGGACGAAGTCGCCCTCGAAGTAGGCAATCGCGTCGTCGAGGCCGCGCGATGCCGGAGCGGCGTGCGAATCGGATGTGGGCGCGGTCTCCGCGGTCGACGCGGCTGCGGCCGGGCTCGACTTCTGGGTCAGCATTCGGACGCTCCTGGGAGGTCGGCGGCGCAAGCGCCGCGGGTCGTCTGACGGTCAGCCGAGGATAACACCCACCGTCGGCCGGGTGATTCGCGGCCCCGGGGTTGCTTGTTCCCTCGCCCTGGTACGAGTCAGCCGGCTCAGAACACGCCCATGAGCGACGCCGCGACGATCCCGAGGTAGACGACGTAGAAGGCGCCGCCGAGCAGGAGGTGCCGCCCGAGCAGGCGCCCCGATCGGGCCATCGGCACGAAGATCACCGCCGACGAGACGAAGGCGACCGCCGCCGACACGAACGCGACACGCGTCTCCGGGCTGAAATGCCAGGCGTCCGCGGCGAAGAGCAGGGCGATGACGGTCGGGATCGTCGACTGGAAGACCATGGCGCCGGTGATGTTGCCCATCGCCAGCGTGTCCTTGCCCTGCCGAACCCAGATGACGGAGTTGAACTTCTCGGGCAGCTCGGTCGCGATCGGGGCGATGACGAGGGCGACGATGATCGGAACGATGCCCAGGGAGTCGGAGAGGTGCTCGACCGAGTCGACGAAGAAGAACGCTCCGACGACGATCAGCCCGAGGGCCGCGAGGACCTGCAGGTTGACGACCCGGAGCCGGGGCACGACTCCTTCGCCATTCGGCGTCGCCGGGTCGAGGCGGTTGAAGCGGAGCGGCGCGAGATCCTCGCCGCCGACGCCGCCCTCGTCGTCGAAATGGCCCTTCACGTACCAGCCGTAGATCGCGATCAGCCCGATGGCGACGAGCCACTTCGGCCAGGCCGGATCGATCGGCAGGAACGCGGCGGCGATGGCGATCGCATAGGCAATCGCGAAGAAGCGCATGTCGTGGGCGAGGACGCCGGTGTCGACGGGCATGTCGTCGCCGCGCAAGCGGTTCCTGCCGACGATGACGACCGCGACGCCGGTCACGAACATCGCCAGGGTCGAGAGCATGAACGGCGCGCCCAGGATCGCGCCGACGCCGACGCCGTGCGACGCCGCCGAGCCGCCGCCCGACAGGATCGCGATGATCGGGATCATCGTCTCGGGGAGCGCGGTGCCGACCGCGGCCAGGACGGATCCGACCGCTCCTTCCGCGAGCTCCAGCTTCCGGCCGAACCACTCGATGCCGTTCGTGAACAGCTCGGCGCCGATCAGGATCACGATGAACGCCGCGACGAGGATGAGGAGCTCCACGTCAGCCCCCGCCGGCTCGGGCGACCATCACGCTCAGGGCGATGACCGCGAGGATCGCAGCCGCGACGGTTGCCATCGTGCGGTCGTTCTCGCGGCCGTAGCCGACGAGCGCGGCCGCGACGCGAGCGGCCGGCGTCGCGACGACCACCAGGAGCCCCAACCAGATGAAGCCGGCGGGCCGAAGGGCCAGAAGGTCGGGCAGCAGCCGGGCGGGATCGAACACGGGGCCACCCGATCGGGGTCCGATCCCCGCGGCGAGCATGAGCAGGACACCGACGAGCAGGAGGGCGACCGATGCGTACGTTCCGATCGTCAGGAGCCGCGCGATCGATCGCTCGAGGGTTGCCGTCGGAACCGGCCGGAGTTGGGTCGGGCCC
>DATAQF010000277.1:0-3252 GCA_036264795.1 Candidatus Limnocylindrales bacterium
CGGATCGGCGTATTCGCGCCGGAACACCGTGAGCGCCGGCTCGCCGTCGAGGCCGTTGTCGAGCCCCTTCAGCCAGCGGTCGAAGAAGCGCACCATCTCGTGCAGCCAGTCGAGGTTCGGGCCGGGGTAGGCGTGGTCCGGGAGGCTATGGACCCAGTTGCCGATGATCGCCCGGCGAGGGGCGGTGCAGCGTTCCATCATCCGGAGCGCCGCGTCGACGTAGCTGTCCATCCATCCGCCGAACATCAGCATCGGCACCTCGATGGCGTCGTACTCGGGCGCCAGCGAGCCTTGCCGCCAGTACGGCCCGTCATGCTGGTGACGGAGCCATTCGAACAGCCAGACGGGCGTCTCCTCGAGACGTTGCCGCCACTCGTCCGCCCAGGCCGCGCCGCGGAACTCCGGTCGGGCGGGGAGCGCGTTCATGCCGACCATGCTGACGGCGTACTGGCTCAGCTCGGACACGGTGACGCAGCCGCCGATGTAGTGGACGTCGTCGGTGTACCGATCGTCGGTGGCATACATCGGGACGATCGCGGCGAGATGTGGCGGGCGCACCTTCGCGACCTGGATCGCGGTGAACCCGCCGTAGCTGATGCCCCACATCCCGACCTTGCCGTTGCACCACGGTTGGGACGCGAGCCATTCGACGGCGTCGTATCCATCCTGGGTCTCGCGGGCCGTGTACTCGTCGAGGGCGATGCCGGGCGAGCTCCCGGTCCCACGGACGTCGAGCCGGCAGAGGGCGTATCCACGTGCAGCCAGCCACTCCCCGCGGCTCTCATCGGCCGCGGCCCGCCAGTCGTCCTTCCGGTAGGGGATCATCTCGAGGATCGCGGGGAACGCCCTGGGTTCGGATCCGTCGGCAAGCGGCTCCGGCAGCCACAGGTTGGCCGACAGCTCGAGGCCGTCGCCCACCGGGATGCGGACGTCGCGGAGCACGGCGACGCCGTGGACCGGCTGGCTGGCCGGACGTTCGGTCTCGGGGAGATGGGGGCGGGCCGGCATCACGGGAGGATAGGTCGCGACCGTCCCGACCGGACCGCCTCGCCCGAGCCGTGCGACGATGACCACGATGTCGAGCGAGCGAACGCCGAATGGACCCTGGCTTCGACGGAGCCGGCGCCTCGCCTACGAAAACCCGTGGATCGCGGTCTGGCACGACGAGGTCGACCGGCCGGACGGCAGCCCGGGCATCTACGGCGTCGTCCATTTCGCCGGCTCGGCCGTCGGCGTCGTCGTGCTGGACGCCGAGGATCGGGTGCTCCTCGTCGGCCAGCACCGGTACACCCTGGACGCCTACTCGTGGGAGATCCCGGAAGGCGGCGTCCCGGCCGACGAGTCGCCGCTCGAGGGCGCGCGGCGAGAGCTGCGCGAGGAGACCGGTGTCGAGGCGGACAGCTGGCGGGAGCTGCTGCGCTTTCATCTCTCGAACTCGATCACCGACGAGGGTGGCGTCGTGTTCGCCGCCCGCCTGGTCGGGCAAGGCGACCCCGAGCCCGACCCGACCGAGCAGCTGGCCGTCCGCTGGCTGCCGTTCGAGGAGGTCGTGGCGATGGTCGACGATGGTCGGATCACGGACGCCCTGACGATCATGGCCGTCCAGCACGTCGCGCTGGAGCGGGCGTCGACGGCACCGGCACGGTCGGGACGCTGACGGCTCTGCACCTCCTGGGGCTGGACGAGCTCACCGGGCGGCACGCGCGACGTGGCCGCCGCGACGTCGCCTGATCGCTACGATCCGCCCGTGCGGAACGACTGGGACGCGATCGTCGTGGGCCTCGGCGCCATCGGGTCGGGTGCCGCCTATTGGCTGAGCCGGCGACTGGGGGACCGCGTGCTCGGACTCGAGCAGTTCGAGCTGGGCCATCATCGCGGGGCCGGCCAGGATCACAGCCGGATCATCCGGCTCTCCTACCACCGACCGGAGTACGTTCGCCTCGCCCGCCGCGCCTACGCGACGTGGGCCGAGGTGGAGGCGGAGAGCGGGACGCGGATCGTGACCCGAACGGGAGGGCTGGACATCGGGCCGCGCGATGCGGCGATCCCTCTCGGCGACTACATGCTCGCGATGACGGCCGAAGGCGTGCCGTTCCAGCACCTCGACGGGCCGGAGATCGTGCGGCGCTGGCCGCAATGGCGGCTTGGCGACGAGCATCACGGGCTGTATCAGGCCGACGCGGGCATCGCCGATCCGAATCGCGCCAATGCCGCCCACCAGCGCCTGGCCCGCGCCCACGGGGCGACGCTCCTCGAGCACTCCCCGGTGACGCGCCTTCGGGACGTCGCTGGCGGGGTCGAGGTCGAGCTGGCCGACGGCTCGACGCATCGAGCGGCTCACGTCGTCCTTGCGGCGGACGCCTGGACGAACCAGCTCCTCGCGTCGTTCGATCGCCGCCTCCCGCTCACGATCATCCAGGCCCAGGTGACCTACTTCGAGCCCCTCGACGCGGCGGCGTTCAGCCCGGACCGGTTCCCGATCTGGATCTGGATGGACGACCCGTCGTTCTACGGCTTCCCGACGTACGGCGAGGCCGGCCCGAAGGCCGCGGAGGATGTCGGTGGCGGGCAGGTCACGCCGGACACGCGGACCTTCGAGCGAAACGACGAAGGGTTTGCCCGCCTGACCGAGTTCCTCGCCCGGCATCTGCCCGGCCAGCTCGGCCCCGAGATCCTGACGAAGACCTGCCTCTACACCCTGACGCCCGACCGGGACTTCGTCGTCGATCGCCTGCCCGACCAGCCGAACGTCTTCGTCGCGCTGGGCGCTGCCCATGCCTTCAAGTTCGCGTCGGTTCTCGGCCGCATCCTGTCGGAGCTCGTCGTGGATGGCAGCACTCCGTCCGCAGGCGAGCTCGGCCGGTTCCGGATCGACCGCCCGATCCTCCTCGAGGCGAACCCCGCGACCAGCTTTCTCGTATGAGGTCTCGATGACGAGTTCGGATGACGCTCCTCGCAAGCCTGCCCGTCTCCGCGAGGGCGACACCGTCGGCGTCGTCGCGCCGGCAAGCAGCTGGGAGAACCGCAGCGAGATCCTACGCGGCGTCGCGGGCCTCGAAGCCTGGGGCCTGAAGGTGAAGCTCGGGCCGCATGTCAATGACCGCCACGGCTACATGGCCGGCCGGGACGAGGACCGCGCCGCCGATCTCCACGCGATCCTCGCCGACCCCGACGTGAAGGCCGTCGTCTGCCTCCAGGGCGGCTATGGCACGCCGCGGCTGATCCCGTTGCTCGACGAGGGCGCGTTCGCGG
>DATAQF010000011.1:0-4056 GCA_036264795.1 Candidatus Limnocylindrales bacterium
CCCGTGCCCACGCTTCCACCGCTGCCGCTGCCGCTGCCGCTGCCGACGCCGCCGCGACTCCCGACGCCGCCGCCGCTGCCGACCATCCCCCTTCCGACGATCCCCGTCCCGACCCTGCCCGTTGCGACGCCGACCGTCCCGCTGCCGACCCTGCCACTGGCGACGGGCCGGATCCCGGCTCCATCCCTGCCGATCGTCGGCCAGCCCGAAGCGACCCCGTCGGCAGATCCCGGAACCGTCCCCGTCCCGCCGACGCCGGGCGCCCCGGGCAGCTCCGGGGCTCCAGTTCCGTCCGGCCCGGCCTCGGCCGCGCCGGGCATCCTCGGCGTTGCCGCCGGCGGGACACCGTTGCCACCCGAAGCGTCCGGAGATCCTGCGAACAGCCCGAAGAGGCCCGTTGCCGAGGTTCCGTTCCCGTTCGAGTTCGTGCTGCCCGGCGTGATTGCGGGCGTGCCGATCCTTCTCGTCGGTCTGTTCGTGGCGCTCCAGATCGCGGGCGGCGCCGCCTGGCTGCCGATCGTCCGGCGATGGCTCGGGCGCCAGATCTGACCTCTGCCCCGGCGTCCTGAGTCGCCCTCCGCCGGTTGATCCGCGCTATCGTCGCCCGAGCAGCTCGGGGTGGTCAGCAGCAGGAGATCGGCATGGTCAGCGCAACCGCGCCCAGGACCCGAGTCGTCCGCGAGGGACACCCCGCACTCCGAGAGAGCCAGGAGGAACGAGCCGAGCACCTCGGCAATCGCATTGCCGACCGGATCACGGATTTCGCCGGTTCGATGCGCTTCGTGTACGCGCACATCGTGTGGTTCGGCCTGTGGATCCTCATCAACGTCGGAGCCCTCAAATTCCTGTTCGGCAACGGCTTCGACCCGTTCCCCTTCGGCTTCCTGACGATGATCGTGTCGCTCGAGGCGATCTTCCTATCGACCTTCGTGATGATCAGTCAGAACCGGGCCGACGAGCGACGACAGGTCCTCGCCGATCACCAATGGGAGCTGATCCAGGAGGAGGACAAGCAGAATCGGCTGCTGATCCAGATCTCCCAGCAGATCCTCGACCTCACGGCGGCCATCCACGACGTGACGGTCAAGGCCCAGGCCGACGCCGCGGCCCACCGAGGGCAGTCGGCCGAACCGCCGCATCGATGACGGAGCAGGCCATGTCGAACGCGCTCAGAGTCGCGGTGCTCGGGTTCTGGCACGTCCACGCCCGCGACTACGCGCGCCAGGCGGTCGACCACCCGGCCACTGAGCTCATCGCCGTGTGGGATGACGACGCGGATCGCGGTCGCGCCGGCGCCTCCGAGTTCGGAGCGTCCTTCGCCCCAGACCTGGATGAGCTCCTCCGCCGCGCTGACCTCGACGCGGTCATCATCACGACTGCGACGAACGTCCATCGGGACGTCATGGTCCGGGCCGCGACGGCAGGCAAGCACATCTTCACCGAGAAGGTGCTCGCGCCGACCGTGGCCGATGCCGAAGCGATCGTCAAGGCCGCCGACGCGAACGAGGTGGTCCTCGTCGTGTCGTTGCCACGCCTGTACCACGGTTACACGCGGGCGATCCGGGATGTGCTGGACGCGGGCGTCCTCGGACGTGTGACCGGGTCCCGAATCCGCCTGTCCCATGACGGGGCGGTCTCGAGGGATGGGGCACCGGGCTGGCTGCCCGAGCGGTTCTTCGACCGCGAACGTGCGATCGGCGGGGCTCTGACCGACCTCGGCTGTCATCCGGTCTACCTCACCCAGCTGTTCCTCGGTGCGACGCCGAACGCCGTGAGCGCCACCTACCGATCCTTCACGAAACGCGAGGTCGAGGATCACGCCGTCGTCACCGTCGGCTACGAGGATGAGCGGATCGGCGTGATCGAGGCCGGCTTCGTCAGCCGGAACCCCTTCACGGTCGAGATCTTCGGCACTGAGGGCACGCTGGCCTACACCAGCGACGGATCGACCCTGAAGGTCGCCAGCGGCGGCTCGGGGAGCGAGGGCTTCGCGTCCGTGCCGGTGCCCGACGATGGACCCGATCCCTTTGCCCAGTGGGTCGACCACATCCAGCGGGGCACGAGGGCCGACGAGAATGTCGCGCGCGCGATCGAGCTGACGCGGCTCGTCGTCGCGGCCAACCGCGCGGCTGCCGAGAGCCGAACGATTGCCTATTCGGCCGGCTGACCGGCTCGGGGCGCATCAACACCCGCAGGCTCGGAGGGACGACACCCTTGGACAGGATCAAGGTCGGGCTCATCGGTGGCGGCGGCATCGCCGATGCCCATATTCGGGGGTACCGCGCGTTCAGCGACCGGATCGAGCTGACCGCAGTTGCGGACACGTCGGCGCAGGCGCTGGAGGCCCGCACCGTTGAGCTCGGCACGGCGCCGTTCACCGACTACGGCCAGATGATCGACGAGGCCGATATCGACGCTGTCGACATCTGCCTGCCGCATCACCTTCACCGCGACGCGATCGTCCGGGCTGCCGAGGCCGGCAAGCACATCCTCTGCGAAAAGCCGCTCTGCATCAGCGCCGCGGAAGCGAAAGACGTCGCTGCGGCGGTGGCCTCCAGCGGCGTCACGCTGATGTGCGCCCACAACCAGCTCTTCCTGCCGGCCGTCGCCAAGGCCCACGACCTGTTGCGGGATGGCGCGATCGGGACGCTGTACGAGGTCCGGACGACGGACAGCTTCTACAACGACTTCGACCCCGCGAACATGGGCTGGCGGGCGAGCGCCCGCACGAGCGGCGGCGGCGAGCTGATCGACACGGGCTACCACCCGACCTACCTGATGCTCCACCTGGCGGGCGCGTCCCCGGTCGAGGCGACCGCGATGCTCTCGACGCACCGCCTGACGTTCATGGAGGGCGAGGATTCGGCGAACGTGCTCGTTCGGTTCGCGAACGGCGTCGTCGGCCAGCTCGTGACCAGCTGGGCCTACGATCCGACGCCATTCACTGAGCGTTTTTCTGCCGTCGGCGAGCTCGGATCACTCCACGGCACCGGAACGACGCTCACGGTCACCCTTCGTGGCGGCGAGACCCAGTCGTACGCCTGGCCGGCCGTCGACACCTACGTCGCGGAGATCGGGCACTTTGCGGAATGCCTGATCGATCACGTTCGACCGATGCACACGGAGAAGGAGGGGATCGAGGTGCTCGGAATCCTCCTGGCCGCCTATGAGGCCGCCCGAACCGCGACGATCGCCCCGGTGGCCGGCATCGTCGGCTGATCTGATTGGCTGCCTCGCGTCCTACCGATAGGGGAGGAAAGCCACGCCGATCCGCTCGAGGGCGTCCTCCACGCCGGCATCCTGCGGACCGGACTCCGCGACGACCTTCCTGAGCACGGCCTGACGTCCGCGAAGCACCGCCTCGCGAGCCTCTTGACCGGTCGCCGTGAGCCTGACCCGCGTCACCCGGCGGTCGCGCGGCTCCTTGTGGGTCTCGACCAATCCGCGACGACGGAGCCGGCTGACAAGCCGGCTGGCCGGAGAGATCTCGGCGCCGAGGCGTGTCGCGATCTCGCTGACGGTGGCACCGTCGCGATCCTCGCCGACGACGACGAGCACTCGCCACTGCGCGAACGTGACTTCGAGCCCGGCGGCGAGAAGGGCTCGGCTCGTGATGGCCACGGACCCGAACGCGATCGCCTCGAGGGCGGCTTCGGCGCGGCGGCTCGGGGCTTGTCGGGTCACCACTCGCAGACGATACTTGGCCAGCTTGGTTTCCACACGGAAACCAAAGTCCCATGACGGTCGGCCCGGTAGGGGCATGGCGCCGACGACCGGCCCGACCCACTCTTCGATCGAGGGGTCCATTCCCCGGTGGTATCACGAAGGAGCACGGAATGAACACAGTCGTCGGACTGATCGCCGCGATTCGGCGGCACAACGACCGGACCGAGGGACAGGGTCTGGCCGAGTACGCACTCATCCTCGCCCTCATCGCGATCGTCGCGATCATCGCCCTCATCTTCCTGGGCGGCCAGGTCAGCACGATCCTCAGCACCGTCGGAAGCTCCGTCTAGCGCGCGGGGAGCGGTGACCCTCCCCTGATCGCACCGGACG
>DATAQF010000126.1:0-2878 GCA_036264795.1 Candidatus Limnocylindrales bacterium
GCTGTCGATCCAGGGCGCGCAGCCGGCCTGGGCCGGCGCGGTGACGGGCTCCTTCGCGTCGGCGCGGCTCGCCCAGGCGAGCCAGGCCCCGGGGGACGCTCCGCTTGGAATCGCCCCGACCCCCCTCGGCCGAGCAGCGGCCGCGATCACCGCCACCGGGTTCGGTTGCCTCCTCGCCTATCTCATCGTTCGCGGCATCACCGTCGGGCGCGGGCCGTGGGGCAACATGTTCGAGTTCTCCGTCGCCTTCGCGACGTCGGTCACCGGCGGCTACCTGTACCTGTCGCGGCGCTACCCGATCCGCGCGATCGGCTTCATCCCGACGGGGGTCTCCCTGGCCCTGCTCCTCTACGCGTCGAGCCTGCCGTCATCGATCAGCCAGCTCGTGCCGGCGCTCCAGAACCCGCCGCTCATCACGATCCATGTCGGACTGGCGGTCCTGAGCTACGGGATCTTCGCGACGAGCTTCGCGGCCGGCGTCGGATACCTGATCCAGGGTCAGAAGGATCGGTTCGCCTGGCTGCCGAGCCACAAGGTGCTCGACGAGGTCGCCTACCGCTCGGTGATCATCGGCTTCCCGATCTTCGCGACGATGATCATCCTCGGCTCGTGGTGGGCGTCGATCGCGTGGTCGCGCTACTGGGGTTGGGATCCGAAGGAGACCGCCGCCCTCGTGACGTGGCTGTCATACGCGGTCTACCTGCACGCTCGGAACCAGAAGTCGTGGGCCGGCCGACCCGCCGCCCTGCTCCTCGTCGTCGCCTTCGGAATGGTGATCGTCACCTACTCCGGCTCGCTCTGGTTCAACGGCCTGCACTCGTACAGCGGGCTGTAGGGCCGCTCGCAGACAAGCGGGAGCCCCGGCCGGAGGCCGGGGCTCTGGATTCCTGCTGAGGGCTGGATCGACCCTACGACGCGCTCGGGGCCGCGGACGACGATGGCAGCGACGGAGCCGCCGACCCAAGGCCCGACGGAATCGCAACGCCGGCCGTCGTGATGTCGGCGCAGGCCTGGATCGTCGGATCAGATGCCGACTTGTGGATGACGATCGAGAACGGCTGCGCGGTGAGCGTGCTCAGTGGAACCGGCACGATCGTGTTCGAGGAGCCGCCGGTGATGTCCTTGAGCGGGAAGGGCCCGTTCGGGTTGACCGATGCGCTCGGCTCGGGGCTGCCCGAGGCAGAGGCGGAACCGGCCGCACTCGGAGCAGCGCTCGGGGCCATGCTCGCCGCGGCGCTCGCGCCTGCGCTCGGGCCGGAGCTCGGAGCGGCCGACGCCATGTCGGCGCAGCTGCCGGACACGATCTCGGCCGGCAACGGATCCTTGAAGCCGATCGCGATGACCCCGACGGTCACGGCCGTGCTGCCGTCGCCGAGATCGCTCAGGACGGCGCCGCCGGTGACCTTGCTGTTGTTCACCGCGACAATCGGCACGACGAGCCGGGCCGCGGCACTCGCGGACGGCGAAGCCTCGGGCGAGGCGACGGAGCTCTCGGGCGAGCTTCCCGCGGTGGTCGCCGCCGTCGTGGGGGCGGGCGTGGCCGAGCTGCCGCATGCGGCGAACAGGAATGCCGCTGTCGCCGCGAGGGCGGCGAGTTCGGCGAGACGGCCGGAGAGGTGCGTCGACCGGGGCGGTCTGGCGCCGGCCGTGGATCGATCGGTGTTGGCCGCGGTGATCCCGAACCGAGCGGGCGCGGGCAAGCCGTCGCTGGACATGGCGTCCTCCATTCTTGGGCAGGACCACCTTGTTGTGCCCCCGTGCGCATCCGCGCATCGCCCCGTCGAGGTTGCATTGCAGCCGCTCGTCAAACTGCCGCGGCCGACCGCGCCGGCTCGTCCCGGGTCGCCCGTGCTCGTGCGGGATCCGCCACCCGCTTGACCCCGGTGAGACCACGGCCGGTCGCGTCCGCGAGTCGCCAGAATCCGAGACAGCGGATCGACCCCGTCGGTTTGGCCAGCCAACCGCCGATGCTCCGGCCGTCCATCGGGTACGCGGATCGGAGCATTCCCACGTGCTCGTGAAGGCGGCGGCGGTTGGTCGCGCTGTCGACCAGGATCACCCAGCCCGAGACGGGCGTCGCCGGCCCGACCGCCCAGCCGTGATCCACCGCGATGTCCCGGCCGAGCCGGATCTTCCGATCGAACGTCCCGACCAGCTCGTTCACGTCGACGATCTCGGTCTTCAGCTCGATGACGAGCAACGCGCCTCGCCGGCGGTTCCATGCCAGCAGGTCGACGATGCCGCGCTCACCGAAGATGGAGAAGGAGACTTCCGGTGCGAGGATCCAGCCCGGGGACCTGGCGAACGCACGGGCGACCGATTCGTGTAGCGCGGAATGACGCGCGCTCCGAAGCCGATCGAGATCGGCGCCCCGCCAGCGCAGGCCGAGCTCAGCGCGGATCTCCAGCGTCGCGCCGATCCGACGGATGACGTCGAGGGGGAGGGTCCCGGCCAGGCCTCGCTCGACACGCGACACGGTCGATTGGCTCACCGACGCGCGGTTCGCGACCTCGATCTGGCGCCAGCCGCGACGGACCCTGACGGCCCGGAACAAGCCGCCGACCTGCTGATCGTTCATGTCTTGATGATGGCGGCGGCCCCTTCACTGGCGCGTACGCGGGTCTTCACCCACGGTTCACTGGGCATCCACCCGTGTGACCCCTCGGCGCGCCGCCGGCTCCATCGTTTCCTGGCATCCAGTCATGCACGGACTGCCTGAGGCGAATCGGCGGCGGCCACGAATGAATCGCCGAGCCAACTGCCCGCCACGCGCGCCCGCGAGCGGCTCGGCCGGCTGTTTCCTCGCACCTAGTCATGCACGGACTGCTAGAGGCGAAACTCGAGGGGAATCGGCCTGGGCGGCGCCGTCTTGGCGGGC
>DATAQF010000151.1:0-18308 GCA_036264795.1 Candidatus Limnocylindrales bacterium
CGGCTCGCGTCGGGCGGGGTGTCCGAGGTCACGACGATCACGACGATCCTGGACGTGCTGATCGGCGCCGTGACGTTCTCCGGGTCGATCATCGCCGCGGGCAAGCTGCAGGGGCTGATCGACGGGTCCCCGATCACGTTCCCCGGCTCCCGGGCCGTCAACGTGGCGGCCGCGGTGATCGCGGTGGGCGGGGCCTGCTACATGATCGCCACGCCGAGCGTGGTCGCGCTGATCATCATCATCCTGGCCGCGCTGACCTTCGGCGTGACCATGGTGCTGCCGATCGGCGGCGCGGACATGCCGGTGGTCATCTCGCTGCTGAACGCCTTTACCGGCACCGCGGTGGCCATGGCCGGCTTCGTCATCGGCAACTGGGCGCTGATCATCGCGGGAGCGCTGGTCGGCGCCTCCGGCGGCATTCTCACCAAGCTGATGGCCGACGCGATGAACCGGTCGATCCCGGCCATCATCGTGGGCGGGTTCGGCACCGGCGACACGGCGGTCGCGTCCGGCCCGACCGGCGGCTCGATGCGCGAGGTGAAGGCCGACGACGCGGCGGGTGCCGCAGTCGGACCGGGCGGCTCCGTCCGATCGATCGGCGCGGACGACGTCGCGATCCAGCTCGCGTATGCGCAGCACGTCATCGTCGTCCCCGGCTACGGCCTCGCTGTCGCCCAGGCACAGCACGCGGTTCGCGAGCTCGCCGAGCTGCTCGAAGAGCGCGGCGTCGACGTCAAGTACGCGATCCATCCCGTCGCCGGCCGGATGCCGGGTCACATGAACGTGCTGCTGGCCGAGGCGAACGTGCCCTACCCCCAGCTCAAGGAGATGGACGACATCAACCCGGAGTTCGCCCGGGCCGACGTCGCTCTCGTGATCGGCGCCAACGACGTCACGAACCCCGCGGCGCGGAGGCCCGGCTCTCCGGTGTCCGGGATGCCGATTCTCGACGTCGACCAGGCGAAGTCGATCGTCGTGATCAAGCGCTCGATGGGCAAGGGCTACGCGGGCATCGACAACGAGCTCTACACGAACGAGAAGACCGGCATGCTCTTCGCCGATGCGAAGGAGGGCCTCGCGGCGTTGACCGCAGCCGTCAAGGCGCTCTAGCAGACCAGGGGGCTCCGGCGCGCCGCGTCCGGCGCCCGGCGTCCCGCCGGGAGGGGCACGATGCAGAAGATCCTCAACGACCCCGAGCGGTTCGTCGACGAGATGCTCGACGGCATCCTCGCCGCCCACCCCGACCAGCTTCGGCGGGTGGGGTCGCGGGGAATCGTCCGGGCCGGCGCACCGATCGCCGGGAAGGTCGCCATCGTCACCGGTGGTGGCTCCGGCCATCTCCCGGTGTTCATGGGCTACGTCGGCGAGGGCCTGCTGGACGGGGCGGCAATCGGCGAGGTCTTCGCGTCACCGAGCGCCGATCAGATGCTGGAGGTGGCAGAGGCCGTCTCGGCCGATCGAGGGATCCTGTTCCTCTACGGCAACTACGGCGGCGACGTGATGAACTTCGACATGGCCGCCGAGCTGGCCGGCGCGTCCGGTCTCGACGTTCGTACGATCCTCGCGGCCGACGACGTCGCGTCCGCCCCGCCCTCGCGCGCCGACCGCCGACGCGGGATCGCCGGCATCTTCCTCCTGTTCAAGGTCGCCGGTGCCGCGGCCGCCGGCGGCGCCTCGCTGGACGAAGTCGTCGCGGTCACCGAGCGCGCGGCTGGCGGGCTCCGGACGATGGGCGTCGCGCTCTCGCCATGCACGATTCCCGCGGCCGGCGTCCCCACCTTCTCCCTGCCGGAGGGTGAGATGGAGATCGGGATGGGCATCCACGGCGAGCCGGGCGTCCGCCGCGGCGCCCTCGAGCCGGCAGACCGAATCGCGGACGAGCTCGTCGACACGATCCTCGCCGATCGCGACTATCCGGCCGGATCCCGCGTCGCGGTCCTCGTGAACGGCCTCGGGGCGACGCCCCGAGAAGAGCTCTACATCCTGTACCGGCGGGTCGCGCAGCGGCTGGCCGAGCGACATCTTGGTGTCCACCGGGTGTGGATCGGCGAGTACGCGACGTCGCTCGAGATGGCCGGTGCGTCCGTCAGCCTGATGGCCGTCGACGACGAGCTTGCGGGACTCCTGGACGAACCGGCCTCAACCCCGTTCGTCGTCCAGGCGAGATGAGCCCGAAGCCATCGAACGGCTCGGTCGTCATGGCGATCGCCGGCGGGTTGATCGAGGCGCGCGAGCTCCTCAACCGACTCGACGCCGCAGCCGGCGACGGCGACCTCGGCTTGACCGCGGCTCGCGCGGCTGAGGCGCTGATCGAGTCGGCGCCGGCCCTCGATGGGCTCGATGGAGCCAGCGCCTTGAAATCGATCGGCATGACCCTCGTCCGGCGGGCGCCATCGACCGGCGGAACCCTGATCGCGTTCGCCCTCCTGGCAGCAGCCCGGGTCGACGACAACGCAGAGAGCGGCGTCGAAGGGTCGGCGGCCGCGATGCTCGAGGCGGCGCGCGACGAGATCGCCACCCGGGGCAAGGTCCAGGTCGGGGGCCGGACGATGCTCGACGCGCTGGCCCCGGCGGCGACGGCCTTCCGCACGGCCGCGGATCGTGGGGAACCCATCGCGACCTGCGTCACCGACGCGGCCCGGGCAGCGGACGAGGGCGCCCGGTCGACGATCCACATGGAGGCGACGACCGGTCGCGCGGGCTGGCTGGCCGATCGTGCTCGCGGCCACGAGGACGCCGGCGCACGGCTGATCGCGATCGTCTTCGCCTCGGCCGCAACGGCGGCATCGGCAACCGCCGCGGCGGCATCCCACGTGGCTGCACGGCCAACCGCGCCCGGGCTCGACGAGCTCTAGGCTCCGACGCGCTCTGCCGCGGCTGCGGCGTCCTGAGCGGGTTCGAGCTCCGCGGCCTGCATCCTCATCGGTCCACCCGATCGTCCGGGCCTGCCGACTCGAGCAGCTCGACATCGGAAATCTGGGAGATCGCGCCGAGGACGTCCTGGGGCCGAGTCGAGGAGGGCATTCGAAGATCGAGCTCGACCTCGTAGCGGCCCTTGCCGGTCCGCTGGGTGTCGATCCCGGCGATCTCCACCCGGCGGTCGCCGAGCAGGCTCGAGACGTCGCCGATGGCTTCCAGACGAGTGACCGCGAGGCGCAGCCTGATGGCCCGATCGCCGGGCCGCTGGATGCGATCCTCGAGGGCATTGAGCGGCCAGAGCGAGAGCAGAACGATGACCGTGCCGACGGCGGCAATGATCCAATCGCCGGCGCCGGCCGCCATCCCGATCGCCGCCGCGGTCCACAGGCTGGCGGCGGTCGTCAGGCCGCGGATCGAGGTGCCGTATTTCAGGATCGCGCCGGCGCCGAGGAAGCCGATCCCCGAGACGATCTGGGCGGCGATCCTCGTGGGGTCCACCGTGGGCGTATCGGATCCGGTTCCGACGCCGGCGAACCCGTAGATCGACAGCACCGTGAAGATCGCCGACCCGAGCGAGACGAGGAGGTGCGTTCGCATCCCGGCCGGGTGCCGGTGGATCTCGCGCTCGAGCCCGATCGCCGCGCCGAGGATCGCGGCGATGAGCATCCGGACGGCGAGGTCGGCCTGCAGTGCGAGATCGATGTGGGTCAAGGGCTCGAGCCTCCGTCTCGGGTCGGAGCGAGCGCCAGTTTAGGAGGTCGCGGAGGCTCCGGGTCCGTCCGTTGCGTCGGGGACCGTGACGTCGGCGACCTGGGCCGCGGTCGCCGCGATGAGATCGCTCGGTCGGAGATGGACGTTGACGCCATGGGCGCCCCCGCCGAGGGCGACGACCGCCTGGTCCATGATCGAGGTGTCGGCGATGACCGGCCACGGCCGGGTCGATCCGAACGGCGTGATCGTGTAACGCTCATAGCCGGTCACGTCGCGAGCCTCCTCGGCGTTGGGCAGGGACAATCGACTCACGCCGAGGTGCGCACGGAGCTTCGGCCAATCGAAGCGCCGGCCGGCGGGCACGAGCACGAACACATAGTCGTCGTCGCTTCGACGGACCACGATCGTCCGCAACAGCGCGGCGAGAGGAATCCCCTGGAGCGCGGCGCTCTCCTCGGCGCTGCCCGCGGGCTCGGTTCGGACGATCCGGTGCGCGACGCCGGACGCGGCGAGCGCCTCGAGCGCCGGCGTGGACGGCAGCGGATCGTTCATTCCGGGTCGACCAGCTCCAACCGGATCCGCTTGTTGATCCGGCCCTTCGACTCGTAGCCGGTCACCCGGATCCCGCCGACCTCGGCGGTATTCCCGACATGCGTGCCGCCGTCGGCCTGGAGGTCGAGCCCGACGATCTCGATCGTCCGGATCTCCTCGATCCCCGGCGGCAGGAGGTTGATCTTCGTCCGGATCAGGTCGGGGATCGCGAACGCCTCGTCGCGCGGCAGGACGTTGACCCGGACCTCGCGTCGGGCCGCGAGCTCGGCGTTGACCTTCGCCTCGATCTCGTCGACGAGCTCGCCCGACATCCGCTCGAACTCGAAGTCCATCCGGCCACCGCCCGGTTCCATGTTCCCGCCGGTGACGAGCGCTCCGTAATCGCGCCAGACGACGCCGCACAGTGCGTGGAGCGCGGTGTGGGTCCGCATCAGCGCGAATCGACGGACCCAGTCGAGGTCGACGGTCAGGACGTCGCCGCGCTCCGGCGGCGCGCCATCCGCCGGCTCGAGCTCGTGCACGATCTCGCCCGACGACTTCCGGGCCGCTCGAACCGTCCACGATCGACCGTCGGTCGCCCGGAGGACGAGCCCGCGATCCGAGGGCTGGCCGCCACCGCCCGGGTAGAAGACGGTCCGGTCGAGGACGACGAGCGGGGCATCGCCCGACTCGTCCACGGAGACGACCCGGCCGTCCACCCGCCGCGCATACGCGTCCGTGTAGCAGAGCTGCTCGTGGACGTCCATGGATCGGGGTGACCGGGCTCGTGCGATGGGGCGCCTACTTGACGGTCAGCGTGCCCTTCATCGTGTTCGGATGGACCTGGCACATGAAGGGATACGTGCCCGGATCCAGCGCCGGCACCTGGTAGACCCGCTGGCCGGGTCCCGTGAAGAACCCCGTGTCGCCGCTGACCGCCACGTTCGTGCCGTCCGGCTTTTTCAGGATCAGGTTGTGGGGCGCCGTGTTGTCCTGGTTGTCGAACGTCAGCGTGAATGGCGTGCCCGCCACCGTCTCGAGCGTCGTCGGCTGGAAGCCGGTGGTCGCGGCACCGACGGGCGCGGTCACGGTCAGACCGCCCGTGCTGCCGGACGGGGCCACGCTGGCGCCGCCCGACGGGGCCGAGGATTCCGACGCCGACGCCGAGGCGCTCGCCGTGGCGGCGGAGGCGGAGGCACCGGATGAGGCCGCAGGACTGCCCGACGCGGACCCGGACGCCGCGGCCGATGCGGACGGCGCCGGGGCATATGTCCAGCCAGGGGTCGAGCCTGACGAGCACGCCGCCAGGGCGACGATCGTGAAGACGGCGAGGAGCGACGGAGCAAGGGCGGGCAGGCGACGCATCGGGCTGGCAGACCTCAGGGCTGTCGGTTGGTGGCCCGGATCGGTGCCGGGACTCGCGACGGGCAGTTCGCGCTGCCCGAATCTACCGCCCGCGACCGGAACCTGTCGCGGCCGCATCCGCGAGACCCAGTCGGATCGAGACCGCGGCCGCCTCCACCCGACCCGAGACCCGGAGCTTGGCGAGGATGTTGCCCACATGGACGCCGACGGTCTTCTGGCTGATGAACAGGCGCTCGCCGATCTCCCGATTCGTGCGGCCCTCGGCAATCAGCGAGAGGACCTCGCGCTCGCGCCGCGACAGCCCGAAGGTGTCGACGCGGGCGATCGGGGCCTCACCGACCACGCCCCGCATGAGCGACGACGCCTCCTTCGCGCCGGGGCCGGTCGGGACGAGGTTCGGACGCGCCTCCGGCTCCGAATCGGGCCCGTCGGGCGCGTGCCCGTTCGTGTCGTGGCCGTTCCCACCGGCCGGAACCGCCATGACGCCGGCCAGCGAGCCGTCGATCTCGCCGATGAGGCCGTCGACGTCCGCCGGCAACGGGATCATCGCCCGGCCCGCGAGCTCCCGCACCTCGCGCAGCAGCGGGCGGGCAGACAGGCCGAGCGCGATCCTGGCCGCCTCCTCCAGCGCGGGCCGGGCGCGCAACCGGGCGGGCCGACCTTCACCGCTGCCGAGGATCGCCTCGGCCTGGCGCCAGCGGGCCTTCGCGACCTCGTACGGGTTCGCCTGCTCGGCCCACGCCTTCGCCAGCCGATCCCACGCGTTCGGGTCGTCGCGACCCTCGAGTCGGTCGCGGTGGGCGGCCGCGAGCGCGAGGTAGGCGTCGGCCTCGCGACGCGAGCCGTTCGTCGGCCGGACTCCCGAGCCGCTCACCGCCTTGCGCGCGGCTGCGACGACACCGGCCGATCGCGTCCGGATCGCCGCGAGACCGGCCAGGTCACGCCGAGCGCCCGCGTCGGCCGCGGCGGCGGAGTCGACCTCCGCGACGGTCGCGGCCATCTTCGCGATCAGGCTCCAGTCGCCCGTATCGCGGACGAGCTCCCAGCCGCGGCCCGCAGCCCGGGTGGCGTCGGGATGATCGCCCTGCCAGAGCGCGAACGAGGCCGCCGCGCGATAGACCGGCACCGCGTGCTGGGCATCGCTGACGGTCTCGAGCTCCAGGAGCATCTCGCCGAGTCGCCGGCTCGCCGCCTCGCCGGCACGCGTTTCGATCTCGACCATCGCCAGGCTGTCGACGGCGCGGGCAAAGGCGACGCCGGCCGGGCTCCATTCGTGTGCCGTCGCACTCATCGCGCTCGACTCTGCCCAGCGGCCGAGCAGGTAGAGCGAGTCCGAGGCGTTGCCGCGGAGGAAGTTGCCGTAGACCGCCTCGAGCCCGGCCCGGCGGCTTGCCTCGATCCCCGCGTACGCGATCTCCACCGCCTCTCCGCGCCGGCCCACGAGGTCGAGGACCGTGGTCAGGTTGGCATAGACGCGGAACAGCTCGTCATGATCGCCGGCCTCCTCGGCGAGCCCGCGCGCCTCCTGGAGAAGCGCGACGCCGGCTTCCGGATCGTCGCCCCAGCCGAGCGACACGCCGAGCGTCGTGGTCGCATGGACGACGACGTCCTCGCCCGCGGGCCCGAGATCCGCGGCGATCCGGATCGCCTCCCGCGCGAGGCGCTCCGCGTCGGCAAAGGTCCCGTCGAGCATGTGGGCCTGGGCCAGGGCGGCGAGGACCGTGGCCCGCTCGAGGGTCGGCTCCTCCGGGATCAGCTGGACCGCCCGCTCGAACGCCGCCAGCGATCCGGCCCGATCGCCGGCGGCCCGTCGATATCGGCCGAGGCGTTCGTGGAGCAGCCCGATCGGGATGCGATCGCGACGCTCGTCGAACCCCCCGAGGACCGATTCGACGTAGGCGACCGCCCGCGCCGGCCGGCCGGTTGCGTAGGCCGCTTCGGCAGCCCGAAGCTGGAGCGGCGTCGCGACCTCGGCGGCTCGCAGCCGCTGTCGTGTTCTCGCGGCCGACGCCGCCGCCCCCGCTTCCGGGTCGGCATCGGCTTCCCGGGTTGCGGCCGAGTCGACGATGGGCGGCGCGCCCAGCGCCGGCTCGACGAGGCTGAGGGCTAGTTCGAGCTCGGCCAGGGCGTCCTCGGGCGCATGGATCGCCTCGGCCCGGCCGGCGGCATCGACCGCCGCCGCGAACGCCCGGTCGGCGACGTGGGCGTCGATCCAATGGCGCGCCGCTGCCGTCGGGTGAGCGACGAGCCCGGCGGCGAGGGCCAGGTCGTGCCGGTAGCGGAGCCGCGGCAGGAGATCGGCGGCCGCGGCCCGCCGGATGTGCTCGTGACGGAAGGAGATCCCTTCATCCTCCGCGATCAGGATCCCCGCCTCGATCGCCTCGTCGAGGCCGGCGCTTAGGTCGGCATCGAGGGTGCCGTCGCCGCGCCGCGGGAGGCTCGTCGACCGCGGCGGGAGCTGGTCGGCCGCCAGCTCGAATGCCGCGGCGACGCCGGCAAGCTCGGCCCGACTGAGCGGTCGGCCGGCAAGCGCGAGGAGTCGCAGGACGCGCCGGCTCTCCGTCGAGCGGCGACCGAGCCGCGCGATCACGAGCGTGTCGAACGAACCGGTGAGCGAGGTGTCCGAGAGCTCGCGGCGAGCCGCGAGCAGCTCCTCGGCAACGAGGGGGATGCCCCCTGACCGATCCGCGACGAGAACCAGCGCCGACGCGCTCGGCCGCTCACCCTCGATCGCCTGGACGAGCTGGGCGAGCTCCGTCCGATTGAGCGGCGGCAGGCCGATCCTCGTGGGCGTGCGACCGGCGGCCCGGGTCATCTCGTCGAGCGTTGCCGTCAGGGGATGCTCGCGGTTGAGCTCGTCGGTCTGGTATGTCGCCACGAGGCAGACGCGCTGGTGGCGCTTGATCCGCGCGAGGAAGGCGACCAGGGCCCGGGTCGCGGCGTCGGCCTCATGGAGATCCTCGAGCACGAGCAGGACCGGCTGGCGTTCGGCGAGCCGGCCCACGACGCCGAGGATCCCCTCGAGGACCCGCCCCTGACGACGCTCCGCGGATGTGACGGTCGGCCGCAACGGCAGGACGCCGAGCGGTGCGAGGCGCGCCTGGAGGTCGGGCAGGAGCCGGACGACATCCTCGGTTGCCGGCCCGAGCAGCCGTGCCAGCTCATCGTCCGGCGCGGCGCGAAACGCAGGTCGCAACGCCCGCAGGATCGCCCCGTACGGCTCGTCGACGCCGGCACGGTACGAGCGCCCGGTGAGGACGACGAAGGGCCGATCGATCCCGCGAAGCCGACTGGCGGCTTCGTCGAGGAACCTCGAGACGCCGATCCCACCGGCACCATGAACGAGGACGGTCGTCGCGTCCCCGTCGGCCGCCTCCTCGAGTGACGGTGCCAACCGTGCGAACGCGGCGTCGCGCCCGATGAAGCGCGCGCTGCTCATCGACGCGGGCATGTGCTGCATTCTACGGGCCGTCAACCACGCTCCGGCAGCTGGCGACGCGGGCTCGATCGTGGAGCTCCCGGCGACGGGACCGCCCGATCACGCGGGCACGCACCAGGTTCGAGCGCTCGCTCCCGGGCCGCCATCCGGCCGCCCTCGCGGCGCTGGCATCAGGCGCGGGCGCGGGCCCGTGCGCGGATGAAGGCGGACAGCACGTCCTCGTCGACATCGACGCCAAGGGGATTCGCGGCGCCGTCACCGACCGTCTCGCCGAGGGTCATCTTGTGGAGCCAGCCCTGGCGCCCGTCGGGGCAGAGGACCAGCCAGTAGGATCCGGATCGCTCGAGGAGCTGGACCTCGTCGCCCTGGTCGAGCTGCCCGATCTCGGCCGACCGCAGCTCGTCCGGCGCGTCGAGGAGGCGAACGAGGCGATACCGGATCACACGCCGATCGACGCCGGCCGCGGTGGCAGTGGCCGCGTTCTGGAAGCTCTGCCGGGCGGCGGTCGACACGGATCTTGCCGGGTCGGCCTTCCGGGCCTGGAGGAGCGACGGTCGCCGCCAGCGAGGCATCCCGGCCTCGCCGTCGAGCGGCATCGGAACGACCGGCGTCCGGACGACGCCCGCCACGGCCTCACCCTGGGGCATCGCATCGTGACCGCGGGCGGCGCTTGCCTGCAGGACCTCATCCGGAGCGGGGGGCTCCTCGTCGCGCCGCTTCTTGCCGAAGATCGCGAAGGCGAACGCCATCGTGACCGCGCCCGTCGTGCCGACGAGCATCGGCCACATGCCGATCACAGGCGGCTTGTCGACGCCGAGGATCCGAAGGGCGCTGGCGAGGCCGCCCCAGCCCGCGCCACCCGTCGCTGCCCCGCCGCTGCCGTTGCCGCCGGTCGTGGCGCTCGTCCCGCCGCTCGAGTCCGATGAGCCCCCGCCCGGCGGCGTGCCGACGGTGCTGCCGGCGCCGAGGGTGCCGCCGCGGCCCGCGTCCTCTGGTGTTCCGGTCGGCCCCGCCGTCCCGTCGCGACCGCCGGCGGGGGTCGCAGACGGAAACGAGCCAGGCACGCCCGCCGTCGTGTCGCCGGGCGCGCTGGACGGTGCCGGCGTCGGCTCCGAAGCTGGCCCGGACCCCGCGCCGGTCGGCGACGCCGGCGACCCGGGCGACGCCGTCGGCGCCGGTGTGACCGTCGACACCGGGGTCGGGTGCGGTGCGGTCGTCGGGGTCGGAGCCGGCGTCGGTCTCGGTGTGGGCGCCGGCGTCGGTTTCGGCGTGGGCACCGGCGTCGGTTTCGGTGTGGGCCTCGGTGTCGGCGCCGGGGTTGAGGCAGGAGTGGGCGCCGGTGTTGGCGGCGGCGGAGGAGCGGTGATGGTCACGGTGCCGCCCGCGATCGTCCCGCTGAACTTGCTCGTGTCCGCAGCTTCGAAGCTGTACGCATGCGTTCCGGCGCCGAGCTTCGTCGACCACGCATGCGGGACGCCCTGCTTCCAGTTCGAGCTTCCGTCGCCGGTCATCGCATGCGCGATTCCGTCGAGGATCACGGACACGTGGTCGGGGGCGGTGCCGTTGCGGTTCCGGTACGTGACGCCGAACCGGATCGTGGTCGTCGGCTGCCCCGCAGTCGGCGAGGCCGACGGATTGAACAGCTTCGTCGGTCCCTCGACCGCGAGCACGGGCAATGCCAGACCGAGCACGAGGATCGCCGCCCAGAGCGAGCTCAAGAGGGCGACCGCTGGGCGCCCGGCTCCGCTCCGTGTTCGACGCTGCAAATGCACGCGATGAGGCCTCCGCTCCGGACTCGAGTGCCGGTGCTCCTCGAACAGTGCGTGCGGGTACGGGGGCTCGCAATGGTACGGGCGTCCCACCGCCGGCCGGCGCGACGCGGGACCATTCCCGATCGGTCGGTCGGGGAGACACCGCTCGGCCGGTCGCAGGCGGGCGGTCCGGTGCCGTCAGGTGCGCTCGATGGGCCGGACGTCGGGAGGGACGTGACCCGAACTGGTCATATCGGGCGCTCCGGCCAGCGACGACGATCCGACGATGCAGCTCCTCGCGCCGCCCCGGGCCGCCCGTCCACCACTCGCGCCGGTGATCATCGGGGCCAGCGTCGGCATCGCCCTTCTGGCCGGCGGGATCTTCCTGGGCTGGGTCGCGCTGACCACTCCGGTGGTCGGCTCGCTGACACCGTCGGTCGTGCGACCGAGCTTCGTGCAGATCGCGGCCGGCGGGATCGTCTGGGGGATTGCCCTCGTCGCGCCGCCGTCCTTCGCGATCGTCGGGGCCCTTCGGCTCGGCCGCGTCGTCCGAGCGCTCACGGCGCGACCGAAACGGCGAACAGTCGCCCAGCTCGCCGGTGATCTCGGCGACGATTTCGTGGTCGCCCAGGACGCCCGATTGCCCGAGGGCCGCCTGATTCGCAACCTGGTCGTCGGTCCATTCGGGCTGGCCGTGCTCGAGGAGCTACCTCCACCCAGCGCAACCCGTCATCACGGAACGGCCTGGGAGATTCGCCGCCGCGACGGCCGGTGGGCTTCCTACGAGAACCCGGTCGAGCGGATCGGGCGCGACGCCGAGCGCGTCCGGAGCTGGTTCGGCTCGCAGGAACGCGACTTCGTCATCAAGGTCTACAGCGCCGCGGTGACGCGGGACCCGACCGTGGCGCGCACGCCGGCGTGCGCCGTCATCGCCCCGGACCAGATCTCCGCCTGGCTCGCCTCACTCCCGCCGTCGCGCGCCCTCACCGTGGATCGCCGGCTCGACGTCGTGGATCGGGTTCGCACGCTCATCTGAGCGCGGGGGCCCCGGAAAGAGGGCGTTGGTAGGGGAGCCAGGACTCGAACCTGGAACCAGCGGGATATAAGCCCACCGCTCTGACCATTGAGCTACTCCCCCGCCGTCATCCTACCCCGCTCGACGCTGAGGGACCGCGGGATCAGTTGTCGCCCTGGCCGAGAATCCTGCCGGCGAGGGCGCGGAGGCTGAGCGGACGCGGCTTCAGCGTCACCGCTCCGTATCGAGCGGCATCGTCGAACCGGCGTGGGTAGAGGCCGCCGGGCGCATGGACGCCGGCCGGGAGGCTTTCGGCGAGCTGTCGCTCCTCGGGTGTCTGGACCGCCTCGATCGGCAGGTCGTCCGGATCGAAGGGTCGTGGCGCCTCGTCGACGACCGGCGTGGGCCGCGCATAGGCAGGTGCGCCGTAGAGCTGGGGCAGGGCGACGTGCTTCTCGTCGATCGCCACGATGATTCCTCAGAAGGTGTGAGGTCGATTCGCCGGTTGTCCGACCCCGGGATGATATCGACCCGAGAGTACCGCGGAATGGTACGAATGGGTCACCTTCTTGCGCCCGGCTCCCATCGAAGTGGTGCCTGCCCGCACATATCCGAAGGCCGCGAACGGTCAGCCGAGCATGGGCTCCAGGACCTGGACCACGACGACGAGCACGAGATAGCAGACCGGCACCGCGGCGAAGAAGCCGAGCGCCGCGCTCCAGGGCGAGTGAGTCGTCGACTGTCCCGAGCCGCGTGGCTGAGGCACGACCCACCAGGTCACGACGCTCCCGACGATCAGCACGATCGCGATGTCCAGGACGAGGAAGAGCACCCGGAGATCACCTCCCGGCAGCACGGCTCCCCGCCGGAGGGCGACGTCGTAGGCGAGATAGCCGAGGTCCAGGACGATCGCGACGATGAGGCTCGAGAGGACGGCGCGCACGATGGGGCGCGGGGCGTGCCGGAACTGGCGCCAGCGGATCTCGACTTCCGACCGGCGGCGAACCTCCGGATGGGCACGCACCGAATCGGTCGCGCGCGGCGGGAGCTGGAGGTCCGCGCGGGCGGTCCCGGGGCGGTCGGCAGGGTCCGTCATCCGTCGCCCTGACCGAGCACCGTCAGGCGCTGGCGCGGCGGCAGGGTGGCCGGGCTGTGCGCCGCGATCAGCTCGATCGCGGATGCGACGCGTTCGATCTCGGCCTCGGTCGTGAAGAACCCGACGCTCAGGCGGATCGCGTCAATCGGCGGGATCCTCCGGGCGACCAGGAAGATCCGGGCAGCGAGCTCGTCGAGCACCGATTGGGCGTCCCAGCCGGCGACCCGGAAGCTGACCAGGGTCGCCATCCGTTCGCGCGGCGTCAGCAGCTCGACGCCGGAAATCGCCGCCAGCCGGTCCGCGGTGCGCGCCGCCATCGCCCGGCCGCGTTCGTGGATCCAGGGCAACCCGACGTACATCGACAGCCACCCGCAGCTCCTCGCGAGGCCGACGACGGCTGGCTTGTAGTAGTTCGTGTCGTCGAAGCGGCGGGCGTCGGGCCAGAGGACTGCGTCGGTCGGGCTCGTGATCCGCTCGAACGTGAACCAGCTGGTGAAGCTGGGCCGGGCCTGCTCGAGAACGCCGGGCGAGATCCACAATGCGCCGGTTCCTTCCGGTCCGAGCAGCCACTTCTGACCGGGAATCGCGTAGAAGTCCGCGTGGCAATCCGGCATCGAGACCGCGATCGCACCCACCGCCTGAGCGCCGTCGATCGCGACCAGGGCTCCCCGAGCGTGGGCGAGGTCGGCGATCGCCGAGATCGGAAGCCGAGCTCCCGTCGTCCAGAGGACATGCGAGATCGCGACGAGGCGGGTTCCGGGCACGATCGCCGCATCGAACGCGGTGAGAATCGCGTCGTCGTCGCGGGCCCCGGCCACGTCGACGGCGACGACCTCCGCGCCGAACCGTCTCGCGGCCACGACGATCGGCGCCAGCCCGCCAGCATGCTCCGCGTTCGTCGTCACGATCCGATCGCCGGGCCGGAGGTCGATGGACCAGACGGCCAGGTTCATCGCGTGCGTCGCGGAATGGCCGATGGCGACCGAATCGACGTCGGCCCCCATCACGGCCGCGACCGCGCCGCGTGCCTCGGCCAGGCGTTCGAGGAACGCCTCGAGGTAGTCCTCGTGGGAGCGACCGAGGCGCAGCTCGTAGTCGGTCATCTCCGCCATCGCCGCGGCGGTCTCGGCCGGGAGCGGCCCGGCGGACCCGGTGTTCAGGTAGATCCCCGCTCCGAGGGCCGGCAATGCGTTGCGGATCGCCGCCAGCTTCTCGGCATCCGGCAGGAACGGGGCGACCACGCCCGTATGATATCGGCGATGTCGTCGCCTCCCGGGCACCGTCTCCAGCGAACGCGGACGTCGAGCGGGCTCGCGCGGCCGGAGATGCTCGCCTCCACGGACTGGCTGGCCGATCAGCTCGGCCGACCCGAGGTCCGGATCCTCGATGTCCGCTGGCGGCCCGATGGGACGGGTCACGACGTGTGGAGCTCCGGGCACATCCCGGGCGCCGTCTATGTCGACTGGCGGGCGGATCTGACCGACACCTCCGAGGGCGGCGAGACACTCCTCCTCGCCGGGCCGGACCAGATCGCGCGAACCCTTGCCCGGGCCGGCGTGAGCGACGGCGCGACCGTCGTCATCTACGACGATACGGTCGGGCTCTTCGCCGCCCGAGCATGGTGGGGGCTGCGGGTCTACGGGCTCGAGTCGGCACGGATCCTCGACGGCGGATATCCCGCCTGGGTCGAGGAGGGCCGGCCGATCTCCAACGCGGTCGCGCCGCCACCGCCGGGCCGCTTCACGCCGCGAGCCCAGCCCCGCATGCGTCTCGCGACGGCCGACGTTCGGGCGTTGCTGTCGTCACCGGACGTCCTCCTCCTCGACGCGCGGGCACCGGCCGAGTACAAGGGCTTTGAGGGAAACACGAAGCGGCTCGGCCACATCCCGGGCGCGGCGAACGTTCCGGTCGGAGCGATGACCAGGCCCGGAAGCCAGCACTTCAAGGTCGGCGACGAGCTTCGGGACATCCTCCTCAAGGCGAATGTCGCGCGCGGCCGCCGGATGGTCTGCTACGACGGCTCGGGAGTCGCGGCGGCCAAGCTCGCGTTCGCCCTCACGTTGCTCGGCCACGACGACGTGGCCGTCTACGACGGCGGGTGGGCCGAATGGGGCAATCGCCTCGACCTTCCGGTCGACCGCTAGGCCGCGCCCCGGCGACCGTCTCAGCGGCGATCGTCAGGCGCTCGAGCCGCCTTCGCCGGACCGGTCCAGGCCGGCCCACGGGTCGACCTCTCGATGGGGTGCGAGGATCTGCGCTCGCCGATGGTTGAACGCCAGCACCGGCGTCGTGGTGCGGGCCTCGCCGACCGTGTCGGACCAGTACGTCGCCTCGGTGATCGGGATGAACCGGCCGGTCAGCTCGTGCAGCGCGTCGTGAAGGTCACGCTCCGGCAGGACGTGGATCCGACCGATGATCCGGAACGGAGGGATCGAGATCAGCGCCTGTTCGGAGACCTTCGGCGTCCGGAGGTCCGGTCGCGGCTCCACCGCCGCGTCGGATATGGCGAACAGGACCGCATGGAGATTGACCTGGGCGAATTCGGTCCTGACCGCCTGACTGCGGGTTCCGTACTCGTCGACGATCGCATCCTCGAGGACGATGAAGTCCTCCTCGGCTGAGTTCAGGATGTCGGTGATCCGTCGCTGCCGCGTGCGGATCGCGCCCTTGACGACGAAGGCGTCGGTGAACAGGGTCATCGGCGTCCGGCTCGGCTCGGCTCCGATCATCATCGACTCGAACATGGCCGCAGGATACGCGTCCCACGACCGGGAGGGACGGCCGAGCCGCTCGAATTCGGGATCCCGGACCTACTTCCTGGCGCTGGCAGTCACCAGCTGCTCGGCGCCCTGCTGGAGGCCCTCGTACAGAGCGCGGACCGTCTCGACGGTATCGATCTCGTCCGCGGACTTGTCCGGCCGAAGATGGGCGATCCGCGGAAAGCGCAACGAGAACCCCGACTGGTGACGGGTCGAACGGACGATGACGTCGAACGCGACCTCCACGACGACGGTCGGCTCGACCTGGCGATATCGCCCGAACCGCTGGATCGTGTGGGCTTCGAACCACGCGGTCATCTCGGCGATCTCCGCGTCGGTCAGGCCGCTGTACGCCTTGCCGATCGTCACGAGCCGGTCCGCGTCCGTGTCGCGGACGGCGAACGTGTAGTCGGACAGCACGCCGTGGCGCTTGCCATGCCCGACCTCGACGCCGACGACGACGCAATCGATCGTCGCGAGGGCTTTCTTCATCTTCAGCCAGCCGAGCCCGCGGCGGCCGGGCGAGTAGATCGATCGTGGATCCTTGACCATCAGACCTTCGTTCCGCCGCTCGCGGGCTCCGAGAAAGGCGTCCTCGAGACCCTCGCTCGTCGTGACGCTGACAAGGTGGCTGAGGGCAAAGACGCCGCCGTCGTCGGCGAGGGGGAGCCGGAGGGACTCGAGCCGACGACGACGGTCCTCGAGCGGCTCGCGCAACAGCGGCTCGACCGGCAGCCCATTCCCGGATCCCAGGCCGAGGACGTCGAAGGCGACATAGATCACGGGGATCTCGGTCCGGATGGCGGACGATGGCGACTTCCGACCGAGTCGCGCCTGGAGAGACTGGAACGGGAGGACCGTTCCGTCTCGGTAGGCAAGGATCTCGCCGTCGAGGATCCCGCTCCAGTCGAGTCCGCGGGCGCCCTCGGCGACCTCGGGAAACTGGCCGCTGATGTCGTGAAGGTCGCGCGAATAGAGGCGGACTTCGTCGCCGTCGCGATGGAGCTGGGCCCGGATCCCGTCGTATTTGTCCTCGACCCAGACCGGCACTCCGAGGCGCTTGACGATGTCATTCCCGTCCTCGGCCGGCGAGGCGAGCATGAACTTGATCGGGTGGAACAGGGCGAGACTCGCCTCGTCGAGGCGGTCGTCGCGGGCCAGCTCGGCCATCCGGCCGATGTCGCCGGTCAGCATCCCGGCCCACTTGACGGCGTCCAGGGGGCGGTCGAACGCCTTCGCGATCGCGGCCTCGACCAGGCCCTCGCGGAGGCCGATCCGAAGCTCGCCGGTCAGCACCTTGACGACGTATTTCGCGGTGAGTGGATCGGAGCGAGAGAGGAGATCGCGGAGGATCGCGCCCTTTGCCGCAGGTCCGGACGCGGCTTCGATCGCCGCGTAGGCGCCGGCGACCTCGTACAGGGATGGTGCTGCAGCCGGATCGGGCGCGTGACCGGCCTGGGCGAAGACGTCGGCAACGGCGAGACCGAGATCCGAGGAGCGATCGTAGGCCTCGCCGAGGGCCGCTCGCGGGACGTTCGCGAGCTCGGTCACGGTGGTGGCGATCGCGGACCATCCCAGACCCGCCGCCCGCTGGTCCGCCTCGGCAAAGGGACGGCCCGTCAGGAAGACGGCCGCAAGCGGGAGCTCGGCGGGGGTCAGCTGGGAGAGGTAATCGGCGAGGATCGCCGTCTTCTCCGACGTCCGCGTCGTGGCGGCAACGCGCTCGGCGACCTCGCTCCAGCGACGCATGGCGGCGATGGTATACCGTCATTCTCGATGGCCCACCGGAGCTGGTTTCCCGAGGCGTTGACGGGGACGACCGTCGTCCTCCGTCGTCACGCGCCGGGCAACATCCGGGCATTCCAGCGCTGGTACTCGGACCCCGACGTCGTCCGCCTGACCCGCTACCAGGACGGCCCGATGCGCCCCGACGAGATCGAGCGCTTCTTCGCGGCCCGAGCCCTCGGCACCGATTCGCTGGCGATGGCGATCCACGTCCGCGAGGACGACCGGCTGATCGGTACGTGTGCGCTCTCGCAGCTCGACAGCGACAACGGCTCGGCGCTGTTCCACATCACGATCGGCGAGAAGTCGGAGTGGGGTCGCGGCTACGGAACGGACGCGACGCGGCTGATGATCGATCACGCGTTTCGCGGCCTCGGGCTGCACCGGATCGGGCTGACGGTCTTCTCGTTCAACGAGCGCGCGATTCGCTCGTACCGATCCTGCGGATTCGTCGTCGAAGGCCGCGCCCGCGAGGCGATCTGGCGCGATGGTCGGTGGTGGGACGAGATCGCGATGAGCATCCTCGATTCGGATTGGGCGACTCGGCGAGACGAGCGGCCGGGCGATGCGGCTGCCAGCGCCGTGGCGGTCGGTGCCGCGGGGATCGGCACTGCGGGGATCGGCACTGCGGGGATCGGCGCCGGGGCGGCTCGCGCCGCGGGCGCCACGCGCGACCTCGAGCCGAGCCGATGACCTCGACGGGAGCGGGCGCCGACGCGGCTCGGTCGGACATCCGGGAACTGATCGCCGCAAAGGGTCACGTCGTCGACAACGCGCGTGCGGCAATTGCTCGGCTCGATGTCGCATTCGCCGCCGGTGATCTCCAGCGCACGCCGGCGCTGATGCAATTCCTCGACGACCTCCATCGTGCGCTCGAGCAGGACGACGGCCAGAAGCTCGGCGGCAAGAGTGCCGAAGCCGCGCGGTTCATCCTTCG
>DATAQF010000157.1:0-2176 GCA_036264795.1 Candidatus Limnocylindrales bacterium
TTCACGGTCTCGAGGTTGTGATTCAGGATGTCGGGTCGAGCGTCCATCACCGTCCGGAGCCGGTCGTCCGAACCGTCGAAGTCGGGGATCAGGACCTCGATCCCCATGCCCGGGCTCGTCTCGCGCATGGCCTGGATCGTCTCGGCGAAGATCCGCGAGCCGCCGTCGGGCAGATCGTCGCGGGCGACGCTGGTCACGACGACGTGCTCGAGCCGCATCGCCCCGACCGCTTCGGCGACGCGACGGGGCTCGTCGTCATCGAACCAGGTCGGCCGGCCGGTCTTGACGGCGCAGAAGCCGCAGGCACGGGTGCAGGTATCGCCGAGGATCATGATCGTCGCGGTCCGCTGGTCCCAGCACTCCCCGATGTTCGGGCAGTGGGCCTCCTCGCAGACCGTGTTGAGGTTCAGGCCGCGGAGCAGGCCCTTGAGATCGTGGTAGCTCTCGCCCGAGGGCATCCGGGCCTTGATCCAGTCCGGGTGACGACGAAGCGGCGTGACGGAGCCGCCCATCGCGATCGTCTCGGGCGCCGCCGAGCCGTGATGGGTGCTCGCACCCGGGGGAGTGAACATCGGGAGCTCGCGTGCCATGGCTGCAGTCTCGATCAGTAGATGGCGGTGTCCGGTCCGACTTTTTCGAGCCACGTCTTGATGTCGCGCAGCAGAGCCGCGCCGCCGGCGCCGTCGTTGGCCCGGTGGTCGACGCCGAGAACCATGTTCATCACCGGGCGGATCGCGATGACGTCGCCGTCCGGGGTCGAAACGACGACCGGACGCTTCGTGATCGCCTCCATCGTCACGATCCCGACCTCGGGGACGTTCAGGATCGGCATGACGAGGTTGGTCCCGAGGTAGCCCGTGTTGTCGACGGTGAACGTGCCGCCGCCGAAGTCGTCGATCTTGAACTTGCCGGCCTTTGCCCGGGCCGCGACGTCGGCGATCGCGGCGTTCAATCCATGGATCGACAGCTGGTCCGCGTCGCGGATCACCGGAACGATCAGCCCCTCGTCCACCGCGACCGCGACGCCGACGTTGACACGTCGCTTCGCCATCAGGCCCTGCTCGGTCCAATGGGCGTTGAAGGTCGGGTTGCGCTTCAGCGCCTCGGCCGCCGCCTTGACGACGAACGGGACGAAGCTCAGTCCGATCCCCTCGCGAGCCTGATAGTCGCGCTTGTTCTTCTCGCGGAACGCGACCAGGCGAGTGACGTCGATCTCCATCTGGACGTAGGCATGGGGAGCCTGGAGCGCCTTCGTCATCTGCGCGGCGATGCCCTTGCGCATCTGGGTCGTCGGGACGAGGACCTCGTCCGAGCCGGCGGGGAACTCGATGCCGCGGGAGCGGGTTGAAGGGACCGAGGCTGGCGTCGTCGCGGGACCGGCAGCCGATGACGCGGCGGGCGTCGGAGCCGCGGGCGCGGGAGCCGCAGGCGTCGGAGTCGCGGCCGAGCCGTTGCTGCTCGCGGCCGCCGTCTGAGCCTGCGCTCCGCCGACGGACTGGCCGCCGACCGACTGGCCGGTTCGCTGCGACTCGACGTAGTTCGTCACGTCCTCGCGGGTGATCCGGCCGCCGCCTCCGGTGCCGACGATCTGGGCGGCTGTCACGCCGTGCTCGCGAAGGAGGCGACGGACAGCCGGAGTCATGCGGGCGTCGGGATTGCCGGGGGCTTCGCCGAGTTCGGCCGCGGCATCACGGGCTCCGGCCGCAACGGCGGTCGGAGCCGCCGCGCTCGCAGCGGCCCGTTCCGGGCGCTCGTCGGAGCCGGCCGGACCGTGGGCGGGGACGAAGGTCGGGGCTTCGGGCGCCGCTGCCGTCGTGGTCGGTTCGGCGTTCGCCGGGCTCGATTCGGCCTTGGCGCCGGCGGGCGCCGTCTCGGCGGGAGCCGGCGCTTCGGCCGTCCCACCTGCGGAATCGTCCGCCGTTTCGATCACCGCGATCTCCGCGTTGTTCGGAACGGTCGCGCCCTCCTCGACGAGGATCTCCTTCAGGACGCCCGCGAACGGCGACGGAACCTCGGCGTTCACCTTGTCGGTGATGACCTCGAGGAGGGGCTCGTACTTCTCGACCGTGTCGCCGGGCTGCTTGAGCCACTTGCCGATCGTCCCCTCGGCCACGCTCTCGCCGAGCTGGGGCATCGTCACCTTGGCCACTGGTCGTTCCTCCGGGTCGCGCGGGCG
>DATAQF010000262.1:0-9413 GCA_036264795.1 Candidatus Limnocylindrales bacterium
TGGCCATCTCGCCCGTCCGAAGCTCGTGGAGGATCTTGCCGGGCTCCGCATCCCGCCAGGCGTCGTCCTCGGTCGCCTGGTACGCCGCCAGGATCGACAACGTCTCGATCGCGATCTGCGGCCGGAACGCAAGGGCCTGGAAGGAGGTGATCAGCGCGTCCCGCCCGAAGAGCGTCGAGAACCAGGGGACGCCCGCGGCGACATAGCGCTGGTCCGGACCTGGACCGTCGTTGATCAGCAGGCGGAGATCGGCGAGCGACCGGTTGAGGGTCAGGTTGAACAGCTCGTGGTCCGTCTGGATCGAGGTGGTGCCGCGGCCCCACGCGTGATAGGCGGCCGCGCCGTCGTCCGCGGTGATTCTCGGCGGCTCCGGGAAGAGGGTGTCGGAAGCGTCGGCCTGACGTCCGGCGAGCGGATCCGAGGTCGCGCCCCAGACGGTCCATCGAAGATCCTTCCGGTCACCCGAGGCGAGACGGACATCCCAGCGGAACTGGACGGAGCCTCCGCCCGCCGTCTCGTCGTCGTTTCGGCGATCGATCGGGCCGAAGCTCTGGGCCGGATCCGAGAACGCGACGTGGGTCGTTCGGCGGCGCCGATCCAGGCCGTCATAGCGGAACGTCGCCCGCGACGGCGTGAGCGCGATCGGCAGGAGCTGCCCGCGCTCGGGTCGCGGGTAGCCACGGACCTCGAAGATGTCGGCGCAATCGGCGCCCAGCTCGAGCTCGACGCGGAACGTCAGCTCCTCCTCCGCGTGGTTGACGATCCGGAGCCGCTCCTCCATCCCGCCTGTCCCGATCATCCGGTCGCGCGAGATCCCGATCGTCCTTCCGACGAGCGCGTCGAGCGGGTGGACCTTCGCGTCCGGGTTGCGATCGGCGCTCGGGTTGGTGAGCTGGATCGAGCCGCGGTAGTTCGCGCCCATCGATCCCTGGAGAAGGACCGGCCGCTCGCCGCCGACACGCAGCACGCAGCACGACATGAGCCGCGTGTCGGAGCCATAGAGGCCGAGTCCGCGGGAATCGGGGTGGATGTCGCCGAACGGGTCGGTGAGCAGGTAGAGGTTGCCGTGCTTGAGGACCTGGACGCTCCCGAGGTCGGTCGCCTTCTGGATCGGCACGATTCGGGGCTCCACGAACGCGACGCCACCAGGGCTCGCCGATGTGGTCGTCGCGCGCCCGGCCCGGTCCGCCTTCCGGCGCGCGGCGCGAGCGGGAACGGACACCGGTGTCGGCGGGACGCTGGGCGGAGCGTCGCCTGCGGGCGTCGTCGTCGGCGCGTCGGCGGGGGGCGCGTCAGCTCGCTTCGTCATGGTCACCTCCGGTGATCGAGGCCAGTCGATCGGCCTGATCGGCCATGACGAGGGCGTCGATCAGCCGATCGATGTCGCCGTCCATGACCCGTGGCAGGGCCGACAGGTCCAGCCCGATCCGGTGATCGGTCAGCCGGTCCTGGGGGAAGTTGTACGTCCGGATCTTTTCCGATCGGTCGCCACCGCCGACCATCGATCGGCGAGCCGCCGAGTCGGCCTCCCGCTGCTTCGCGAGCTCGCGCTCGTACAGCCGAGTCCGAAGGATGGAGAGGGCCTTCGCCTTGTTCTTGTGCTGGCTCTTCTCGTCCTGGATCTCGACGACGAGGCCGGTTGGGAGGTGGGTGATCCGAACGGCCGAATCGGTCGTGTTGACCGACTGACCGCCGGGACCGGACGAACGCTTGACGTCGATCCGGAGGTCCTTCTCCTCGTCGATGTCGATCTCGAGAGGATCGGCCTCCGGCATGACGACGACCGTTGCCGTCGAGGTGTGGATCCGACCGGACGACTCGGTCTCGGGGATCCGTTGGACCCGGTGAACGCCACCCTCGAACTTGAAGCGGCTGTAGGCGCCATCCCCGTGGATCTGGACGATCGCCTCCTTGACCCCTTCGTTGCCCGTGTCGTGGCGGCTGAGGATCTCGGGCGTGAACCGGTGGTTCGCCGCGTAGCGGAGGTACATCCGCAGCAGCTCGCCGGCAAAGAGGGCCGCCTCGTCGCCGCCGGCACCCGCCCGGATCTCCATGATCACGTCACGATCGTCGTTCGGGTCCCGCGGAAGCAGCAGCACCTTCAGCCGATCGAGGAGCTCCGCCTCCTCCGCCTCGAGTCGGGAGACCTCGTCGGCGGCCATCGACTTCAGCTCGTCGTCGCCGTCGCCCCCATCCCGCAGCTCGCGCGCGCCGGCCAGCTCCGCTCGGGTCGCCTCGAGGCGACGAAACGCACTGACGACGGGCTCGAGCCGGGCGAGCTCCTTGCCGAGACGCCGAATCGCGTCGGGGTCGGCGCTGGTCTCGGGCTTCGCGAGCTCGGCCTGGACCGCGTCGTACTGCAGGGCGACCTCGATCAGGCGACTGTCGAGGCCCGTCCGGTCCGCGACGCTCATGCCCCGGGCAGAGGCGGATCGATCGAGACGGGCGCGGCCGCCTCCCCCTTCACGACCGTTCCATGGACCTCGAGCGCGTCGCGCATGAGGGTCGCCGAGCCCGCCGGCAGCGGCTCGCCATCGGCGCGGAGGGCCTCCTGCATCGAGACGATCGCGACCTCGATCATGTCCGGCGTCGGCTGCTTCGTCGTGATCATCTGGACGAGGATGCCGGGGTACATGATCGTCCGGACGAGCGGGTTGCCGCGGTGCTTCGCGCCCCACTTCAGGATCTCGTAGCCGACGGCCGCGATGACGGGGATCAGGGCGATCCGGCTGCCGACCATGACCAGCGGCTCCTGTCGCCCCACGAGGCTGAACGCCACGATCGACAGGGCGATGACGACGACGAGGAACTCCGTGCCGCAGCGGGGATGGGCCGTCGGGTACTTCTGGACCTGCTCGACGACCAGCGGGTCCCCGGCCTCGAGCGCGTGGATCGTCATGTGCTCGGCGCCGTGGTACTGGAAGACGCGGCGGACGTCGCCGGCCCGGGCGATGAGGAGGAGGTAGCCGAGAAAGATCGCGACCCGGATGAGACCCTCGACGAGGTGCTGGACGAGCCCGTTCTGGATGTTCGAGGTCGTCGCGCTCGCGATCAGGAGCGGCAGCAGGAAGAAGATTCCGACCCCGGCGACAAGGGTCAGACCGAGCATGAGCGCGATCGAACCCTTGCCCAGCTCGACGCCGTCCTCGCCCTCGCCGTCGCCGGCCGCCTGGACGGACGCCGATCGCACGAGCCAGCGCGTCCCGACGATCAGGGTCTCGTACAGGACGACGAGTCCGCGCACGAACGGCAGCCTCGACCAGCGCGTGCCGTGAAAGCCGGCGTCGAGACGCTCGGTGGCGAAGACGATGCGGCCGTCCGGGTGGCGAAGCGCCACGGCGATCGCGTCACGGCCGCGCATCAGAACGCCTTCGATGAGCGCCTGGCCGCCGTACGAGTAGCGAGGCATTCGCGAAGTCTAGCGGGTGCCGCCGATGGGGCCGGGCGTGGGCTGGCGGATCGGGCGGGCGGGGCGCCGATTGCCCCACCCCCTCCCTGGGGTTCGCGTCACCCAGTCCCGCCACTTACCACGACCCGTGGTTCGTGACGGCGCTCGGCCCCGCTCGGCCCGACCCCGCTCCGTATGATCGTTCGCGTCGCGCGGTCCCGCCACATACCACCACCCGTGGTTCCTGGCGGCGCTCCTCCGCCTGAAACCGTCACATACCAACGCGGATGGTGCCCGGCGGGCGGATCGGCCTCGACTCCGTCGCCCACCATGCCGCGTGGTAACTGGCAGCGTGTGGCCTGACGACAACTACGGGGCGTGGTATCTGGCAGGAGTCTCGGCTCGCCGGGGGCGCGTCGCGGCGGCGGGCCCGGGCGGCGGCGCCCTCGCCGCGGCTCCTCCCCGCGATCTACTCGTCGCCGGTCTACTCGCGGGCGGCTTCCGCGTCGGCGATACGGCGTCGTGCCGCCGCCATGTACGGCTCCTCGAGCTCGATCCCGACAAAGCGCCGCCCAAGCTCCGCCGCAGCAACCCCGGTGGAGCCGACGCCCATGAACGGGTCGAGCACGAGATCGCCAACGTTTGAGCCCCATTCGACCAGCTGACGCAGCACGCGAAGCGGTTTCTGGGTTGGATGGGCGGGATCCTTGACCCGCTCGCGGCCAGCGCAGATCGGCGACTCGATGAAGTTGTGCATATCGCGCTGGCGGCCGAAATTCCACGTATGGCCCTTGTCCCAGCACGCCACGATCAGCTCACAGGAGTTCAGGAAGCCGACTCGGCGAAGCTTCGGTGGCGGATTCGTCTTGTGCCAAACGACGAACTGGAACGTGTCGAAGGCCGGATCGAAGACCTCGTGCCAGCGCCCGAGCAGGTTGTAGCTCGTGAATGCGAAGAGGGTCCCGGTCGGCTTCAGCACGCGGCGGAACTCGGCGAGCCACTCTGAGGGCTCGAATGTCGTCTGGTCCCACTCGGCGACGTCGTTGTTGAACGATTTCCGCCAGCTCATGTCGATGTTGCCGGTCGAATACCCGCCGAGGTTGTATGGCGGATCGGTGCAGATCAGGTCGACGCTCGCGTCGGGGACCCGGGCGAGGAGCTCGCGGCTGTCGCCGTGCCACAGCTCGACATCGCCGGCCACGCGCTCTTCGATCACGATCGAAGGGTAGCCCGTCCGGGAATCGAGAACGGCGAGTCCGAGGACCCGCCGCTCACGGATATCGATGAGGCTGGATCTAGGCGCGGGCGGATCGCTCCAGCCGCTTCTGGAATCGCTCGACCTGGCCGGCCGTGTCGATGATCGTCTGCTTGCCCGTGAAGAACGGGTGGCAATTCGCGCAGACATCGACCCGCAGCTCGGGCCGGGTGGAGCCAACAGTCCACTCGGTGCCGCATGAGCCGCAGTGGACCTTGGCCTCGTAATACTTGGGATGGATATCGGGCTTCACGTTCGGTTCTCTCCTTCGACGCCGTCCGTGCAGGGCCTGGCCCCGCCGGTGGTCGCCGTGCGATTGCTGTCTGGGCCGTCAGGCCTTGGCAGCTGCGGTCGCCCGTTTGGACGCCGCGGGCGCGGTCGGGGCGATGGCTTCGACAGCCTCGACCCGGATCCGCTTCTTGCTCTTGGTGGCGTGCTCGAACCGGACCTTGCCGGTGGTCGTCGCGAACACGGTGTAATCCTTGCCAAGGCCCGTTCCGGTGCCGGCCAGGAATGTCATCCCGCGCTGCCGGACGATGATCGATCCGGCCGGGACCGTCTGGCCGTCGCCGACCTTGACGCCGAGGCGCTGGCCGACCGAATCACGGCCGTTCTTCGAGCTCGAGCCGGCTTTCTTGTGGGCCATCGGTCTACTCGTCCTTCTTCGTTGCGCGCGGCTTCGGCTTCGCGGCCGCCTTGCTTGCGGGCTTTGCGTCCGCTGCGCCGCTCTGGGTCTTGGCACGGGGGCTGGCGGTCTTGGTGGGCGCCTTCGTCGCGGGCTTGGCGGTCGACTTCGTAGCCGGCTTCGCCCGAGTCCCCGCGTTGGCCTTGGCGGCGCTCGGCGTCTTCGAATCGGCCTTCGTCGCGGTCGACTTGGCCGTCGCCTTCGGTGCCGACGCCTTGGCGAGCTTGGCCGCGAGCGCCGCGTCTTCGGCCGCCTGCTTGGCCGCAGCCTCCTCGAGGCGTTCGCGCTCCGTCTTGGCAGCCGCGTCGGCCTTGCGCTTCTCGGCCGCGGCACTCTTCCCATTGAGCTTGACGTCCGTGATCCGGAGGACCGTCAGCTCCTGGCGATGGCCTTTCTTGACTCGACGCCGAGCCTTCGGCCGGTATTTGAACGAGATCAGCTTCTCGCCCCGGTCCCGACGGACGATCTCCGCCTCGACCGCCGCATCCGCGACCACGGGCCGGCCGATCGCGGACTCGTCGCCGTCGGCAACGAGCAGGACGCGATCGATCGTGATGTTGTCGCCGGGTGCGGCCTCGAGCAGCTCGACTTCGAGCTCGGTGCCGACCTCGACGCGGTACTGCTTCCCGCCGGTCTCGATGACTGCGTACATGGAATCCTTCAGAGTGGTGTGGCGGTCGTGGGCCGACCGCGACAACGGACACGGAGAAGCGCCGGGCGTGGCCCGAGCGCGGACGGGAAGTGTACGTTCGAGCCCCGCGGAGCGTCAATCGACGCCGATCACCTCCGCACCGGGGGCGACCCGAAGGAACCGTTCGCCTCCTCACCGGCGAGGACGAGCCGTTCACGGACCAGTCTCCTGAGCGTCAGCGTCGTGCCAGCCGCCTCCGCGAGGGCCGCGATCACCTCGTCCGGCCGTCCCGAGCCGAGCTCCGGGCGGAATCGCGTCCGGATCCGAACCGTGAGGGGATCGCGTGATCCGTCGTCGAGGGAATCCACGCGGATGTCGTCGAGGAGCGGCCGCAAGTCGTAGGACTTCTCGATCCCCGCCTTGGAACGGACGCGCGGCAGGGCATTCGCGGCGATCATGTCGGCCGCCGCCGCCGCCAGCCGGCTGCGATCGATCGGGGATGCATCAATCTCGATACGCCACTCGGCGGCGATCACGCGGCCGGGCAGCGGCGGCGCACCGAGCCAGACGTCCTCGGCCGAGACGAACACGTGGCCGGGCGGCATCCGCGCGCCCAGAGCTTCGCGGACATGCCACGCGGGCACGCGCTCCGCGAGAAAGATCTCCGCGAGCTCCGCCTCGGCCTCCGCCGCGGCGGGGAGCGGGGCACCGAACGCGATCCGCGGACGCCCGGCGCCGTCGAGCTGGGCGACGTCCAACCCGCTCTCGAGGAGCGCCGATTGCCATGCGTCGATGACTGCCCGGCCGACGAGATCCGCCGGGACGGCATCCCGACGGAACACGATCCGCCAGCGTTGGCGCGTTTCCCGGGCAGGCGTCGTGGGCGCGATTGGCGCGGCGGCAGGCCCGCCTGGGCCGGCGTCGGTGGGGGGTCGCACGTCTGCTAGTCTGCCGGAGCGATGCAGGAGCGGCTCGGGTTCCCGGTTCCGGAACGCGGGGCTGGCGTCGAGTCCGCCCGCCACCTGGCGACGGGCTGGTCGCGCGCGAGCAGCTCGCTTGCCATACCGGCCGCGCGATGACGGACGAGCCGATCGACGCCTACAAGACGCTGCAGGTCGATCCCGAGGCGGAGGACGAGGTCATCCAGGCCGCCTATCGCAGGCTCGCCCAGAAATACCACCCTGACGTGAGCGGTCCGAGCCCGGAGTCCGCCCGCCGAATGGCGGCGCTCAACCGCGCGTGGGAGACGCTCCGCGATCCGGTCCGCAGGCGGGCCTACGATCGGGAGCGCCGATCGGCGTCTCATGCGAGCCAGTGGACGCCGACCGGCGGTCCGTCAACGTCGACGCCGGCCGCGTCGTCGAGCCACGGCCGGCGTGCCCCGGAGCACGGCGGCGCTCGCCACACCGAAGCGCCAGGCGGCGAGGCGACGCGGCCGCCCGACACCGTCTCGACCGACTGGACGAGCGGTCGCTCGAGTCACGGCGGCGGCTACGACCCGGCCGTCATGGGCAAGAAGGACGGCTTCGCGGCCGCCGGCCGACCGCCCGGCGATCCATCCGGCAGCGTCCTCAACTTCGGGCGATTCGCCGGCTGGTCGCTCGGCGAGATCGCGCGACGCGATCTCGAGTACCTCGAGTGGCTTGACCGGTCGTCGATCGGCCGTCAATACCGCGATGAGATCGACGCGATCCTCCGTCGGGTCGGGCGGAGGAGGAGCGCCTCTCCGGAGGAGCAGAAGCGGCGGGGCCTGTTCCGGCGCTGAGACTCCCGTCAGCCGTCCGTTCGAGGGCGGCCGCTCACCACTCCGCGCGAGTCTGCCGAACGTTCACGCTCTGGACGATCCCGAGACCGACAGCAAGGCTGATGAGCGATGCGCCGCCGTGCGAGATGAACGGGAGCGGGATGCCGGTGATCGGCATGATGCCGATGACCATCCCGAGGTTGACGACCAGCTGGAAGAGGATCATCGACGCGAGCCCCGACGCGAACATCATCCCGAACGGATCCTTGGACCGCCAACCCGACACGAGCAATCGCCACAGGAGCGCGGCGAACAGGATCAGCAGGACGAGAGCGCCAAGGAATCCGAGCTCTTCCAGGTAGATCGCGGCCACGAAGTCGCTCTCCTGAACCGGAAGGAAATTGAGCTGGTTCTGGGTGCCGTTCGTCAGCCCCGTTCCGAGCCACCCACCCGAGCCAACCGCGATCTGCGACTGGTGGAGCTGGTATCCGGCGCCCTGGACGTCCGTCGATGGGTTGAGGAACGACGTCAGGCGCTGCTTCTGGTAGTCCTGCAGCACGTACGTCCAGATCAGGGGCAAGGCGGCGAGCACGAGCCCGGCGATTCCGCCCATCCAGCGGAGGCTGGCGCCGGACATGAAGAGCATTCCGCCGAGAATCGCCAAGAGCACGAGGGACGTGCCGAGATCCGGCTGGAGCATCACGAGCACCCACGGCGGCCCGACGAGGACACAGGCCCCGAGGATCCCGGTGAGCGATCCGAGACGACCCTGGCGGGCCCCGAGATAGTTCGCAAGGACGACGATCATCAGGATCTTGGCGAGCTCGGAGAACTGGAAGTCGAACGGGCCGATCGAGATCCAGCGCGCCGCACCGCCGACACCGTGGCCGATAGCCAGCGTCATCACGAGGAGCCCGAGCTGGACCACGTAGAGCGGCCACGCGAAGGTCTTGAGCCACTTGTAGTCGAAGGCGGTTGTGATGATGAACGCGATCAGGGCGATCCCGGTCCACATCAACCCGCGGACGAACGTCGTACCGGCCGCCAGGGCCGTCTGGTCGTGCTCGACCGAGTTCGTGTACGCCATCACCAGACCCAGGATCGTCAGCAGCGTCGCGTAGGCCGCGAGCTGGAGGTCGAACGCGCGCCAGGCCGCCCCGATGGACTTCGCCGCCCAATCGGTCATCCGGGCGGGCTCGGCTCGGATCACGCCCATTGGTCGGGCCTCGCAATCCGAGGAGCTCGGGGATCGGTGGTCATCGACATCATCAGTTCGACTGGTAGAAGTTGCCGCGTTGCAGCAGGTTGAAGTTGCGGTAGTCGTGCTTGATCCCGAAATGCAGCTGGAGGTAGTACTTCACGATCTCGGTGCCCGCATTTCCCTTCGTCCGCGAGTCGTACGCGAAGGCGAGCACGACGAGGCCCGAGTCCTCTCGGCCGATGGCCTGCATGCCGGTCGGGTCAGCCGCGGTCCTGGCTGGATTCTTCGGGACGAAGCCGACGAACCATGAGTGGAACGGCAGACGGCCCTTCTTGTCCTTCAGGCCGAACTCGGCTGTTCCCGATTTGCCGGCCACCACGATCGGCAGATCCACGAGGTTGTACGTGTGGCGAACGAGGACGACGTTGCGGGCCGCCTCGCGCATCGTCTTCAGCACGTTTCGCGGCACATCGAGCTTCCGGATGAGGATCGGCTGGAACGGTCGGACG
>DATAQF010000285.1:0-3460 GCA_036264795.1 Candidatus Limnocylindrales bacterium
CCACGACATCGGCAAGCTGGCGAACCCGCTGGCCTTCATCGAGAACCAGTCCGGCGGGGAGAACGTTCACGACGAGCTCGACCCTGAGACCTCGGCACAGGTCCTCAAGCAGCACGTTGCCGACGGGATCGACATCGCGTACAAGGCAAAGATGCCGACCAGCCTCATCGCATTCATCCCGCAGCACCACGGGACCGCGATCATGAGCTACTTCTACGCGCGGGCGAAGGACCTCGCCGCGGCGCCCTTCGGCGGCCAGCAGACGGCCGAGGGTGCGCGGGCGGCCGCTGCGATCGACGACCGGAAGTTCCGCCACGCCGGCCCGAAGCCGCAGTCTCGTGAGGCGGCGCTGATCATGCTCGCCGACGGGGTGGAAGCGTCGGTCCGGTCCCTCGCTTCGCGCGACGAGCCGGCGATCCGAGCGATGGTCGCCCGGATCATCGAGGAGCGGATGACCGACGGCCAGTTCGACGAGTGCGACCTGACCCTGCGCGATGTCGAGAAGATCCGAGAGGCCTTCGTGCAGCAGCTCCTCGGGATGTACCACCAGCGGATTGCCTATCCGCAGAACAAGGTCGTGGAGATCGAGTCGCGACGCGGGACCGGGACCACCGCAGGGGCGTGATCGGGGCCCGGTGAACCCGATCTATCGCGGGCCGTGGCGCGTCGATCCGGTCGTCCGCGACGGCGTCTCGCGAAACCAGATGCATGTCGCCGTGGCGACGCTCGCCGGCGCGATCGCGGCGGCGCTGGACGCGGCCGGCGCTCCCTCGCCGGCCTCGATCGGGCTCATCCTGTCGGACGACGCCGAGCTCGCGGGGCTCAATCGCGCGCATCTGGGGCTTGAGGGCACCACCGACGTGCTGTCGTTCCCGCTGCTTCCACCCGAGACGTTCCCGCCGCACGCCGGCGACCCCGACCGCGGGCCGGGCCTCCTGCCCGGTGACGCCGCCGGATTCCGGGGGCCCCCCGGCCGGCGGATCCATCTCGGCGACATCGTCGTCTCCGTCGAGCGGGCGGCCGAACAGGCTGCGGCGGGACGCGGCGGCCAGACGGGCGACGTCCGCTGGTCGACAGCCGACGAGCTGCGCCTGCTCGTGACCCACGGCGCCCTGCACATCTGCGGCTGGGACCACGCCGAACCAGCCGAGGAGTCGGCGATGCGAAGCCTGGAGCAGCGGCTGCTGGCTGGGAGTCAGTCGGCCGCGACGCGTGCGGGACGAGGTCCCGCCAGGCTCATCTCAGGACGACGAAGGCATCGACGTCGACCCGAGGATGACGGACCGTCCCGAGCACGTAGATCCGAATCCGGTGCGTGCCGGGCGTACCCCAGGAATACTGGTAGATGAGCTGCCGGTATCGAGTGACGGCGCTCCAGGCGCTGACCGTCGCCCGCAGGTGCCCGTCGACGTAGACGCGGAACGCCCCGCGGGTCCGAGCGCGGGTCGTGACGAAGGCGATCGAACGTGCCGAGGTCGCTGTGAACGTCACGTAGCGCCCGAACCGTGTCGCGTACTTCGCGCTGCCGCCCGAGAAGGCGGTCGCGAGCTGCCGACCCCACGTCCCGCGGTAGACGGTGGAGGATCCCTGCTGGTAGACGAGGGGTCGGTAGGTCGCGCCGTACTGTGGCGGCCCGACGTTCCCCGCGTCGTCGATCGCCGAGACGCGGTAGCGGACGAGATGCCCGACCCGGATGGACTGGGTGACGCTGGTCGCGGGCGTGCTGGACGCGACGAACGGGCCGCCGTCGTCGGACCGCTCGACGAGATAGCTCTTCACCCCGCTGCCCGGGTCGGTCGCCGCGGCCCAGGCGACCCGGAGGGGAACGGTCGACCCGAGGGTTGCCGGCGGTGCGAGCGCCTGGGTGATGACCCCCGGCAGGGACGGCGCGTCGGCATCCGAGACGACGCGAGCGACGCTCGTCCGCCAGCCACCTCCGCTGGCGACGATCTCGTGGCTGAACCACGCGGAACCGCTCCCCGAAGGATCGGCGGCCACGCCGACGAAGTCGCCCCAGCGATCGCCGCTGTAGGCCTCCGTCGAGCCCTCGACATCCGTGAAGCTGCTGAGCTCGAGGTTCGGCAGGACCTCGGCGACGACGGTCTTGGGATACTGGGATGCATCGGTCACCGTCGCGACCAGGAACGCGGTTCCGTTGCCGCTGATCCCGACGCCGGGCATGAAGTAGTGACTCGGGACCTGCGTCGTGAAATCGAACGCCGCGCTCGGGGCGGTTTCGTTCGCCGCCGTGGAGACCCGCGAATAGCGCGCCTGCGTCCAGTGGTTCGTCGTGTCGAAGTAGTCGCCGGTCGCCACGAACCAGAGTTGGCCGTCGCGGTAGACGGCGTCGGTCGGACGCTCGTCGACGGCCTGTGAGATCGTCACCCCGCCGGGCTGGACCGGCTGGGGCATCGTCGTCGGGTCGGCGAAGGGCGCGAGCCCGTACGGTGCGGTGCTCAGGTCGCGATCGCCGACCCGGGCCCACGCCCGCGCAGTCCCCTTGACCTCGAAGTAGCCCGGCGTGCCGCCGGCCGTCTCGTAGATGACCGGCACGTTGGGCGCGGCCGACAGCATCAGGGCCGGTCGGAAATGGGCCGACGATGCGTTGTAGGGAAATCCACCGACGTAGAGGCTCGTGCCCGCGCTGACGTTCGACCAATCGATGATGTACAGGGTCGGCCCCGCGAAGGTCGCGCCGTCGAAATCGTCCGAGGTCAGGAGGATCTCGTCCGGGGATGACGAGATCCCCGGGTAGTCCGGCAGGTAGATGCCCGTGTCGATCGAGTAGACCGTCCACGCGCCACGCGGATCGGCCGTCGCCGAGACCGCCAGCTCCAGCCCGTTCTGCGAGGCATCGAAGTTGTACGTCATGATCACGCCGACCCACCGGCCATGGATCCCGTCCCACAGGATCCGGGGGTCGCTGTCGTAGCGATCGGACGGAACCGAGAACAGCGACGAGGTCGGGACCGACAGGAGCACCGATCCGAACCGGTTCGAGATGCGAACCATGCCGTTCGTCGACTGGACGAGGTACGACGGACTGACCGCGATCCACGGGTCCGGCGGCTCGCAGGTACCGCAGGCACCGGCCTGGGCGAGTCCCGGGAAGTTCGTCGTGATCTTCTGCGTCAGCGCCGGATTCGAGAGTTGCGGTTGCACCGCGATCCGCGAGGTCCCCGTCGGGCCGGCGGTCCCGGACACTCGGCTCAGGGCGTTCGGTGTCGGCCTCGCGCCCTTCGGGGCCCGCGCCGGCCCGAGCTTCACCGTGCGTCGGACGAGCGTCCTGTGCGCTCTCGGGATCGCGCCCGCGCGACCCGCGACCCGGGCGTCCACGCGCACGCCCGAACCCACGAGTCGCCCGAGAGGCTGCCGGGTCGTCGGTGGGGCCGCCGCGGCCGGCGGAACCAGGGCGGGCATGATGAGGAGGAGGCACGCGAACGCAGCGACGAGGGTCGAG
>DATAQF010000289.1:0-15588 GCA_036264795.1 Candidatus Limnocylindrales bacterium
GGAAGGACGAGTCGATCCTCGTTCGGAGCGGCCGGCTGCTCCTCCACCTCGATGACGAGGCGGGCAACATGACGACCCGGGAGCTCGGGCCGGGGGAGAGCGCTCATGTCGCGGTCGGCCGTCGCCACCGTTACGAAGCGATCGAGCGGGTCGAGCTGATCGAGGTTTCGACGCCGGAGCTGGAGGACGTCGTCCGGGTCGAGGACGACTTCGGCCGCGAGGGAACGTCGGCGCCGTGACCTCCCGCGGGTCCGAGCCGGACCCGACGAGGCTCGCGCCCGGCGGAGCCCGCCCGACGCTGCCCGCCCTCGAATTTCCTGGCCCGTAATGCCCGTCGCAATGGGTGTTTCGGGGGGTGACCTGACCGGCGTCGGGGTGTATGGTTCGGCTACGACCGCCTCACCGGTCGGGTGCACGACCGGATCGGCGGCCTCGTGAACGCCCCACGCGGGCGCGGAGGTATGCGGCGATGCACAGTTCCCTGATCGGCAAGGTCGAGAAGGCGAATCGCTACGCGCGTGAGCTCGATCGGATCACCATCGATCGGTTGACCCTCACGTTCCGCGGCGACAACGACACGCATCACCTCATCCTCGACGCCGGCCAGTGGCACTGCACCTGCCATTACTTCGACAGCTGGCGGACATGCGTCCACGTCCTCTCCGTCCAGAAGATCATGGGCGTGATGCTGCCCGAGACCGCCCAGGAATCGATCTTCTCCGCGCAGGCGCCCGTCCCCGCCTGAGCTCGGCGCCGCGAGGCGCCGGCCGGCGATCCGCGCCGGCGTGCTGAGCCGATGTGAACGGCCGTCGGCCGACCGATCGGAGCCCAGCTCGGCTCCATGCGGCTCACCGGAGCCAGCCGATCGACACCGGTCCGTCGCTCGTCAGGGTGTGGGCCCGGACCGCCACCCATCGCCGGCCGACCGCCCAGAGCAGCTCGAGCGACGGGGTTCCGACGTCGTCCCGACGGACGATCGCCAGGCGTGTGCTGTCGGGACTGAGCGCAAGGGCCTCGACGGCGGCCGCGGTCGCCGGCGGGAGCTTCGTCATCGACTCCGGCTCGCCCCGCCGCCAGCTCGCGGCGTCCCCGACGAGCACATCGCCGTTGGTGTCTCCGACGGCGATCCGCTGGCCATCGGCTGTCGCGGAAACGACCGTCGCGTTGCCCACGCCATCGGCGACCATGCGGCTCGCCAGGTCGATCGTCGCGATCTCGGATGTCCCGGCCGGGCCGATGACATCGATCGCGATCGTCCCCGGCCCGATCCAAGCCGGGGCTCCGTTCAGGCCACGCGCGACGGCGATCGTTCGTGAGGTGCCGGTGCCGAGATCCAGCAGGATCAGCTCGAATCTCTCGCCTTGCAGCACGCCGATCGCGAGCGCCAGTGTGCCGCCCGCCGGCGACAGGGCCATGAGCGGCGGACCGCCGGCAAATCCAACCGGGCTCCGCACGGACGTCCACGTCCCCGGCCGCCCACCGGTCGACGTCGCCGTCGCGAGTCCCCTGTCGGCCGTGGCGGCGACGACCCGGCCCGCGGCGGTCGCGACAGCGGTGACGGGACCCGGCGGACCGTCGAACGACTCGAGAGCCCCGGATCCATCCGTGACCGAAAGGTGTCCCCCGGCCGCGACGACGAGCCCCTCGAGCGTCGGCGGGAAGGACCCTCGGCAGCCGGTCGCGACGACGGCGACGACGAGCGCCGCCATCGCGAACGAGAAGGGGCGGGGCGGCGGGAGTCCGCTCATTCGGCGACGTCGCCTCCGAGCAGCGTGCCGTCGCCGGCATCGAGCCAGACCTCGATCGAGCGGATTCGCTCGACGAGAGCGCCCGTCGCGTCGAAGCCGACGATCCAGGCGAGCCGAAGGGTCTCCGCCGGGGCGTCGGGCGCGCTCGGATCGAACGCGCCGTTCGGTGCCACCCACGCCTGCTGGACGCGGACCACATGGAGGTCCGTGACCGCTGCGCCGTAGCGCTGGGCCGCCCAGGCCTCTGCCGCGGTGCGCGCGGCAGCCGCGCTGAGTGGTCGCCCGGGTGGGGCCGCGAGCGGACGCTCGATTCGGTTCAGGCCGTGGAACGTGCCGTCCGGCCAGAGCGCCACTCGGAGGCCGTCGCCGCGAACGACGACGCCGTCCACGACCCTCGACCAGGCGACGGACCAGCCGCCCGATCCCGCGGATGCGATCACGGTCGGCCGGCCGCGAACGTTCAGACCGGCGGCCGCGGCCACGGCGATGCCCCGGGCCTCGGCCGCTGTCCGCTCGAGGGCGGCTCGCGGGCCAGGCTGCCAGCCGAGGGCCACGGCCATGGCGACCGTTCCGTCCAGCTCGAACCGGGCGATCGCGACCTCGCGACCGGTGGTGTCGTAGGAGGTCACCTCGTCATAGGTCCGATGCTCGAACCGGTCGTCGAGCCGCTCGACCCGCTGGGCCGTGCCGGGCAGTCCGAGCGCGGCGGCGAGCTTCCGGCCGTGCGACCTTGCCTGATCCGCCTGCGAGGGCGGCAGATCGATGGCCCGCGTCGAGCGACCACCGGCGACGAACGGATCGGCGCCCTGGCTGCTCGGCACGCCGAGCGCGACCACACCGAGGCCGGCGAGGACGATCGGGAGAAGGCGGGTGATTCGCTTCAGCCTATTCATCGCGCTCTCCTCAGCTGCACAGCTTGCAGACAGTCCACGGTCCGGCGACCCCGGACCAGCCATACGTGCCCCACCAGTCGGCATCGAAGGCGGAGTGCCCGAACGCGCCGAGCATCGCGACGTCGAAGGCGGAGCCGACGGCCTTGCCGTTGGCGAGCGCGTTCCAGAAGCGCTGCTCGAAGATCCACTCGTCGCTGTCCCACTGGACGCCGATGTAGCCGACATAGAACTCGGGGCCCTGGTTCACCCCGCCGCTCGACTTCGTCTTCGCGATCGCGAAGGCGTCCGGCAGCGTCGTGTTCGCGTCCGCCGCGTGGCAGGTCGAGACGAAGACGAGGTTGCTCTGGCGCCCGGCGCGCTTGGCCTTCACGTCCTTCGAGAAGACCACCGACTGAGCGCAATCGCCCGAGTCTTCCCGGAAGCCGGTGTAACGCCGGCCGTCCGAGTTCAGGTAGTAGTCGCCGTGGCTGTGGACGAAATAGCCCCAGTCGTTGACGGTGCGGGTGAGGGTCGCGGCCCTGGTGAACCTCGTTCCGGTGTAGCCGGTCGCGACGTGGCCGAGCCGGTTGTACGCGGCGACGGCCGCGGTCTGCATCTTCGGGACGATGTAGTTGGCGTCGCCGTCGCACGGCGGATTGAAGCCCGTCGTGTTGACGTCGACCGAGGCGGGGTAGGCGGCCTCGACCGCCGCGGCCGAGCCGGCGATCAGGACCATGGCGGACAGGAGCGGCGGAATGAGACGGCGCCACCATCGAGCACGGGACACCTGGCCTGAACCTCCTCCGGCGGAACATCGCTGGCGGGAGGAGGGCGAGGTCCGGATCATCGCGATCGCCGCTTATCTGGCGATCTACAGGCGGACCGGTCGCGATGGACGAGGTGGTACGATCCGCCCGCTACCTCCAAGCCGCGGGGTCGCGAAGCCGGTGAGATTCCGGCACAGTCCCGCTACGGTGAACCACCGCCAGACAGGGCGATGGAAGTCCGGTCGCCGGGCCCGCGGTCGATGCTCTACCTTCGAGAGAAAGGGCAGGCACGATGCGACCGTTCGTCTGACAAACCCCTCCTTCCGTCGAAGCGAGGGGTTTTTGCGTGTTTCGCGCCGCTCGCCATTCCCTGCTCCTGGAGCCCTGACGTGCCCGCTTTCCGTTCGCCTCGCGCCGCCACGAGGTCGTGGCGCGGCCTGCCGATCCTCGTCGTCCTGATCGCGATCCTCGTCGCGGCCTGCGGCGGCGGCGCCACGCCCCGACCGACGCTCCCGCCCGACGCCACGGGTTCGCTGCTGCCGCCCGCGACGGCGACACCCGCTCCGTCCGCGGCGTCCGCCGGGCCGTCGGCCGCGTTTCCCGCCAGCCTCATCGATGACGAGGGGACGACCCTCGCCCTCGCTGCCCAGCCGAAGAAGATCGTGTCGCTGACCCCCGGCGAAACCGAGATCCTGTTCGCGCTCGGCGTGGGCGATCGGGTCGTCGGCAAGGTGGAGGACGTCGCCAACTTCCCACCCGAGGCGAAGGATGTGCCGGTCCTCGGGACGTTCAACGGCGTCGATGTCGAGAAGATCGTCGCCGCGGGCGCCGATCTCGTGATCGCCGGCGGAAGTGGCGGCACCCCGAAGGACGCGATCGACAAGCTCCGGTCGCTGAAGGTCCCGGTCCTCGTCGTCTACGCAGCGGACGTCAAGGGCGTCCTCCACGACATCGAGCTGACGGGCGCGGCCGTCGGACGGCCCGCCGAGGCAGCGGCACTGACGACCTCGATGCAGTCAGGCTTCGACCAGGTCGCCGCGGCGACGGCAACCGCCGCGAAGCCGCGCGTCTTCTACGAGACCGGCGACCAGCCCGCGATCTACGGGATCGCCGACAACTCCGTGTACGCCCAGATGATCGGGCTGGCAGGCGCCACGACGATCACGACCGGCAGCGCGACGAACTGGGAGATGCCCGTCGAGAAGCTCGTCGCCGCAGACCCCGAGGTGATCGTCCTCGGGGACTCGGCGTATGGCGTCAAAGCCGATGCGGTCGCGAAACGGGCCGGTTGGGCGGGCATGACCGCCGTGAAGAACGGGGCGATCCGGACGATCGACGACATCCCCGTCACGAGGCCCGGTCCGCGGCTCGTCGACGGCCTGCGGCTGCTCGTGGCGGCGATCCACCCGGACCTCGTCCTGCCGTCGATGGCGCCGGCTCCGTCCGGCGGCTGAGGCGAGGACGGCGTGGCGACCCGACACGATGCGATGACGGCCGGGACGGTGGTCGCGCTCGCGATGCCGAACCGCCGCCCGTTGCTGCTCGCAGCGGGCGGCCTCGTCGGTCTCGTTCTCGCGCTCCTGGCCGGCGTCGGCCTGGGGAGCGTGGCGGTTGCCCCCGGCGACACGCTCGGGATCCTTGCTCAGCGGTTGCTCGGCGCCGACATCGCTCGGACCTGGTCGCCTGTGGCGGAGACGATCGTCTGGGACCTGCGCCTGCCGCGGGTCCTCGAGGCGATGGTCGTCGGGCTCGGGCTCGCCGTCGCGGGCGTCACGTTCCAGGGGCTGCTGCGCAACCCGCTCGCGGATCCGTACGTGCTCGGCACGGCGTCCGGCGCCGCGCTCGGAGCCGCGGTCGCCGTCCTGATCCCGGTCCGGATCGTCATCCTCGAGTTCGGCCTGCTGCAGGGCCTCGCGTTCCTCGGCGCGCTGGCGTCCGTCACGGCCGTCTACCGCCTCGCGCGTGTCGGCGGCGGCGCGCCGATGACGAGCCTTCTCCTCACGGGCTACGCCCTCGGCTCGCTTCTCGCCGCGGGCCTCGCGATGTCGATGTACCTCTCGGGCGCCGCGCTGCGACAGATCTTCGCGTACCTCCTGGGCAGCTTCGAGAGCTCGTCATGGGCGCGGCTTGGCGGCCTCGCCCCGATCGTCCTTGTCGCATCGGTCCTGATCCTCGCCCGGTCCCGGTCCCTCAACGGCCTGCTCCTCGGCGAAGACGCGGCCGCCCACCTCGGGGTCGACGTCCGTCGCGAGCGGGCGCTCCTCCTTGCCCTCGCGTCGCTGATCACGGCGGCGTGCGTGGCCGTGAGCGGTCTGATCGGGTTCGTCGGTCTCGTCGTGCCGCACGTCGTTCGTCTCGTCGTCGGCCCGAACGCGCGACTGCTCATCCCGCTGTCCGCTCTCGTCGGCGCGGTCCTGCTGGCGTTCGCGGATGTCGCCGCCCGGAGCCTCGGGGAGATCCCCGTCGGCGTCGTGACCGCGATCATCGGCGCGCCCTTCTTCCTCTTCCTGCTTCGCCGGACGCAGCGGGGCTACGAGCTGTGAGCGATGCCGTCCTCGAGCTCACCGGCGTCAGCGGCGGCTACGGCCGAGGCGACGTCGTCCACGATGTCGACCTGCGGGTCCGAGCCGGCGAACGGCTGGCCATCGTCGGGCCGAACGGGGCCGGCAAGTCCACGCTGCTGAGGCTCGTGACCGGCCTCCTCGCTCCCGCGGCAGGGGAGATCAGCGTGGACGGCCAGCCGCTCCGCGCACTGTCCCGGGAGGCGGTCGCCCGGCGGATCGCCGTCGTGCCGCAGCTGGCGAGCCTGCCGTTCTCCGCCCGCGTCGAGGAGGTTGTCGCGCTCGGTCGGCTGCCCTACGAGGATCCGCTCCGGGGACCGCGTCCCGCCGACAAGGCGATCGTCGCCGCGGCGATCGATCGAGTGGGGCTGGGCCGATTGATCGGACGCGATGCGCGCGAGCTCTCGCTCGGCGAACGGCAGCTGGTCCTGCTTGCGGTGGCGATCGCCCAGGCCGCCCCGATCGTCATCCTCGACGAGCCGACGGTCCATCTCGACATCCGCCACCAGGTCGAGGTCATGGACCTCCTGGCGGACCTGAACACCCACGAGGGCCGGACGATCATCGCGGTCCTCCATGACCTCCACCTCGCCGTCCGGACGCTGCCCCGCATCGTCGTCCTCGCAGAGGGGCGGGTGGTCGCAGACGGGTCGCCGGCCGAGGCCCTCGACGCGGATCGGATCCGCCACGTGTTCGGCGTCGATCCGGCGGTCATGCCGGAGGGTCCGTGGAGCCGACCGGAGACGGCCATGGGAGCACGCGGGTGAGCCGACCCGCCCCGGCTGCCGGTGCCGCGACGACGCCCCGGGCCGCTCGACGGCCCGCCTCCGCGCTCGCCGAGCTGCGAGCGGCCTTCGCATTCCTCACCAGGCTGCCGGTTCTTCCACGAACGGGACGAGCCGCGGGCGACACGACCCGGACCGGGGCGGCCGCATTTGGATTGGTCGGCGCACTGGTCGGCGGCGCAGCGGCCGTGCCGATCCTCCTGCTCGGCTCGCGGCTGCCGCTGCCCGCGGCTGCCTTCGCGCTCCTGGTCGTCATCGCCGCGAGCGGCGGGCTCCATCTCGACGGTCTCGCCGACACCGCCGATGCCCTCGCGGCACCCTCACCGGATGCCGCCGAGCGAGCCCGGACCGATCCCCGGGCCGGCGCGGTCGGCGTGACGGCCATCGTTCTCGACCTGCTCCTCTCGGCATCGCTGCTTGCCGCGATCGAGGCCTCGGACGTCGGTCTTGCCGCGGCCGCCATCGTCGTCGCGTCGGCGGCGTCTCGGGGCACGGCGCCGATCGCCGCCCGGATCGAGCGCCGCCACCCGCGGACCACCGGAGGCCTGGGCGGCTGGTTCGCGGAGCGCGTGACGATGCTGGACGCGGCGGCGGCCCTGGCGACCGTCATCGTCATCATCGCCGGCGCGACGGCGGCGATCGGCGGGCTCGTCATTCCGATCGGTGTGCTCGCCGGGCTTGGCGTCGCTGCGCTCGTCGGAGCGCTCGTGGTCGCGCGGCGCGGGCAGCTCGATGGCGACGGCTACGGAGCGATCGTCGAGATCACGTTCGTCGCGGTCCTCGCCGGCGTCGCGGTCCAGATCCGGTGAGCCGCGGCCTCGTCGTCGTCCTCGGCGGGACTCGCAGCGGCAAGAGCCGCTTCGGGAGGGACCGGGCCACGACACTGGCGGCCGGCGGGCCCGTCGTCTACGTCGCGACGGCCGTCCCCGGGGACCCCGAGCTCGACGACCGGATCCGCCGGCATCGAGCCGATCGGCCCGCCGCGTGGGAAACGATCGAAGCGGGACCCGACCTGACCGACGCCATCCGAGCGGTTCCGGCCGGCACGACCGTCCTCGTCGACGGCCTGACCCTGTGGGCGAGTCTCGCCCTCGGCGACGACCCCCACCGGGTGGACGCCGTCCTCGGCGGTCCCTTCGCCGACGTCGCCGCAGCGATCGAAGCGCATGACGGCCCGGTCGTCGTGGTCAGCGACGAGGTCGGGCTCGGTCTCGTCCCGCCCGATCCGCTCGGGCGCGCGTTCCGTGACCTGCTCGGCATCGCGCACCAGCGCCTCGTGGCCCAGAGCGATGAGGCCTGGTTCATGGTCGCCGGTCGGGCGATCGCGCTCACGCGCGAAGGCGGGTCGTGATGCCAGCGCTCCAGGTCCTCTGCCCGTGACCGGGCCCGGCGGTCCGATCTGGCTCGTCCGGCATGGGTCGACCGAATGGACCGGCACGCGGTGGTGCGGCCGCTCGGATCCGGAGCTCACGACCGAGGGCAGGTCCGCGGTCGAGCGGCTCGCGTCCGATCTGTCGGTGGAGCTCGCGACGGCGACGGACGCGGAGCCGACGGCCGAGGTCGCGATCCTTGCCAGCCCGCTTCGGCGGGCGCTCGAGACGGCCGACGCGATCGCACGCGTCACGGGTGGTCGAGTCCGCGTCGAGCCGGACCTGGTGGAGGTCGATTTCGGACGGGTCGACGGACTGACCTGGCCCGAGATCGTCGATCAATATCGGGATCTCTCGGCGAGGATCCTCGCGGGCAAGGACGTGGACTGGCCCGCCGGCGAGACCGCAGGTGCCGTCGCGCGACGTGCCCAGACCCTCGCGGCGCGGATCGTCGGATTGGCCGCGACGGTTCCGCTGGTCGTCGTCGGCCATGGGCGTCTCCTTGGCGAGATCGCCCGCCACCTGCCGCTCGTGGAGCCGGCCTGGGATCGGGCCTTCGAGCCGGCGACCGCCCGGCGTCTCGATCTCGTCGACGGCCGGTGGGTCGCCACCCGCCGACCCGCGCCGGTGCCGGCCGAATGACGTGGCTCGATTCCGTCGCCGAGCGGCTCGGCGCCCTCGATGAGGCCGCGAGCGCGGCGACGATGGCGCGCCTCGACCGCCTGACGAAGCCGCCCGGCAGCCTCGGCCGGCTCGAGCAGCTGGCGACGCAGCTCGGGGCGATCACCGGGACCGATCATCCCCATGCCGATCGACCGGCCGTCGTCGTCTTCGCCGGCGATCACGGGGTCACCGCCCAGGGCGTCTCCGCCTACCCGAGCGAAGTGACCGCCCAGATGGTGGCCAACTTCGTTCGCGGCGGCGCCGCGATCAACGTGCTCGCCCGGCTCGCGGGAGCGCCGGTGGTCGTCGTCGACGTCGGGGTGGCGAGTCCGATCCCGGATGTCGGGGCCGCACGCGATGCCGGGGCGCGGCTCGTCTCCCGCCGCGTGGCCGACGGGACCCGGGACATGACCGTGGAGCCGGCGATGACGCGGCTCGAGGCGATTGCTGCGATCGAGGTCGGACGCTCCGTGGTCACCGACCTGATCGCCGAGGGCGTCGACGTACTCGCCGTCGGCGAGATGGGGATCGGCAACACGACGGCGGCGAGCTCGGTGACTACCGTGCTGACGGGTCGGCGCTCCGCCGAGCTGACGGGTCGCGGCACCGGGCTCCAGGATGCCGCCGTGATCCGGAAGGCGGCGGTCATCGAGCGGGCCATCCACGCGCGACGCCCCGATCCCGCGGACCCGATCGGCGTCCTCGCTGCGGTCGGCGGCCTCGAGATCGCGGCCCTCGTCGGGGCGATCCTCACCGCCGCGGAGGCGGGGATCCCGGTGGTGCTCGACGGGTTCATCACCGGCGCCGCGGCGCTCGTCGCCGCTTCGATCGCCCCGAACGTCGCCTCGCGCCTCATCGCCAGCCACGTGTCCGCCGAACCAGGCCACCGCATCGTCCTCGAGCGACTCGGCCTCCGCCCGCTCCTCGACCTCGATCTCCGACTCGGCGAGGCGAGCGGAGCCGCGCTGGCCCTTCCGATCGTTCGGGCGGCGGCCGCGATCCTCGCGGACATGGCGACGTTCGAGGATGCCGGCGTCTCCGGCCAGGAGGTCTCGTCCAGCGGGCAATCGCCCCCGTAGCCTGCCGGCTCCTCTGGCTCCGGCTGGCCGCGGCCCGTCACGCGAAGGTACCCTGAGGTCCATGGACACCCGATCGATCCGCGCTTCTCTGCTTCTCGTCGGCCTTTTCGTCGCGCTTCTCGTCGGCGCCTGCCTCCCGTCGACGGCCTCGCCCTCGACAACCTCCAGCGGCTCGCCACCCGCCAGCGCCTCGAGCTCCGACACGCAGGCCGTCCCGAGCTCCGACGCGTCGGTCGAGCCGGCGTCGCAGGAGCCCCAGGCGTCGGACGTCCCCGTGGACAGCGGCGGCGCCCCATCGGCCGAGCCGGGCGCCTCGGCATCGGCCGGGGCCGGCCCGGCCGCGGCCTGCTCCGGCACGGACAAGAATCGGGAGTTCTTCACGGCGGCGGCCACCGCCGTGAAATGGACGGTCGACTGCGCCGTGCTCCCGAGCGGTTGGTTCGTCGAGTCCGGCCAGTACCGGGGGTCGGGCGGAGGCTGGGTCCAGATCGCCTACAAGGGACCCGGCGGCGCTCGACTCGAGCTCCACGAGGGTGCGTTCTGCACGACCGCCGATGGCTGCGTCCCGGCGGGCACGGACTCGGGGAACGCGGCGTTCGGCGCGGCGACGGGGACGCTCGTGAAGCTCGACAGCGGCGGCTGGGCGATCGTCGTCGATCGCGGCAAGGCGGTCAGCTGGCTGATCGTCGGCACGGGGCTGGATCAGGCGACGTTCCAGCGGCTCGCGGCTGCCCTCGTCGTCGTCGGCGCCTGACCGCCGGCCGGCGCGTTCGGCGATCATCGCTGCGTGCGCATCGCCGAGTTCGCCCTCGAACGCTTCTTCGCCCGGTGGGAGTTCGCCGTGCGCCATCTCCTGTGCGCGTCGGACGTCGAAGGCTTTCCGATGGCCGAGCTGCTGGCCCTGGCCGATCCGGAGAGTCGCGGGCTGTGGCAGGGACTCCGACTCGGTTACACCGAGTCGACCGGTCATCCGCTCCTTCGCGCCGAGATCGCCTCGCTCTATGACGAGATCGATGCGGATGACGTCCTCGTCTTCGCCGGCGCCGAGGAGGCGATCTTCTGCCTCTCGAACGTCCTGCTCGGGCCGAGCGACCATGCCGTCGTCACGTGGCCGGGATACCAGAGCCTGTACGACGTCGGTCGGGCGGCCGGCGCCGACGTCACGCTTCACGAGCTCCGGGAGGCGGACGGCTGGGATCTCGACCCCGAGCGGCTGATCGCCTCACTGCGCGACAACACCCGCCTCGTCGTGGTCAACGCACCGCACAACCCGACGGGGATGCTGCCGAGCCACGAGCAATGGAGCCGGGTCACCGGGGAGCTGGCGAGCCGGCGCATCCACCTGCTCGCCGATGAGGTCTATCGCTTCCTCGAGCTCGATCCGGACGACCGCCTGACTCCCGGTGCGGACGCATTCGAGCGGGGCATCTCGCTCGGTGTCATGTCGAAGTCGTTCGCGATGGCCGGACTCCGGATCGGCTGGCTGGCGACGCGGGATCGAGACCTGCTGACGCGCTGCGCCGCCTTCAAGGACTACACGACGATCTGCTCGTCGGCGCCGTCGGAGATCCTGGCGCTCATCGGGCTCCGTGCTCGAGGCCCGGTCCTTGATCGCTCGCGCGCGATCATCGAGCGGAACATCGAGCTGCTCGATGCCTTCTTCGCCGATCATGCCGATCGGTTCGCCTGGGTCCGGCCCCGCGGTGGCTCGATCGGGTTCCCGCGACTCCTCGACGACGAATCGATCGATTCATTCGCGGCACGGCTCGTCGAGCGCGAGGGTGTCCTGCTCCTGCCCGGCTCGCAGTTCGGGTACGGGGGCAACCACTTCCGGATCGGCTTCGGACGTGAGGATCTGGCCGACGGCCTCGCAGCGCTCGAGTCATTCCTGGCCGGAGGCGCCTGATCTCGCTGCTCCGCGGACGCCACTGACGCCACGCTGTGGCCGTCAGACCCGCTTTCGCTCCAGGTCGAGGAAGGGGAGCGGCACGACGCTCGCGGCCACCCGCCCGCGGCGGCCTTCGACCGTCCACTCGACATCGACCTTCGAGCCGATCGCCTCGAGAGCGGGCGGCACCGATGCGAGGGCGATTGCCTGCTTGAGGATCGGGCTCCAGCCCACGGACGTCGCCCTCCCGACCTGGCGGCCGCCGACGAAGACGGGTCGCGGCGACCGATCGACCACGGGCGAGATCGCGGGCGGCAGCCCCTGGGCGCTGAAGAGGGCCTCGATGTCGTACCAGTCGAGCTGGAGGCCCACCAGACGGCGCGCGGGTCCGCCGGCCTTGCGCTCCCGCTCGAGCGCGAGCCGGCCCACGAAGTCCGCCTTGTCGAAGCTGACGAGCCGGCCGAGCCCGAGCTCGTCGGGGCTGTAGCTCTGCTCCGGGTTCATCGCGTGCCGGGCCGACGTGTAGTCGACCTCGAGCAGGATCAGCCCGGCCTCGAGTCGGACGACGTCGAGCGCGAGCATTCCCGCCGGCCGGATCGCGTGATCGCGGCCGGCGGCCCAGAGCGCCTCCCAGAGCGCGACCGCCCGATCGGCGGCGACCCACAGCTCGTAGCCGAGGTCGCCCGTGTAGCCGGTTCGCGAGACGTCGATCGGAATCGTCGTCCGTCCGGCCTTCAGGGTCGCCGCCCGCCGGCGGAAGTAGCCGAGGTCGCCGAAAGACGTGCCGGTCGCCGCCTCGAGGACGGCTCGCGACTGAGGCCCCTGGAGCGCGACAGCCGCGGTCCGCTCGGAGACGTCCTCGATCGTGACGTCGAGCCGAGCCGCGTTCATCCGGAGCCACCGCAGCTGGGGGTCGGCGGCCGTCCAGCGGAAGGTGCCGTCGTCGAGGCCATGGATCGTGCCGTCGTCGATGACCTTGCCGTGCTCGTCGCACCACGGCGTGTAGAACACGCGCCCCGGCTCGAGCTTCGTCGCGTCCCGAGTGATCACCCGATCGACGAGCCGCCGCGCGTCCGGGCCGCCGACGGCGTACTTGTAGAGCGGGCTGACATCGATCAGCGCCGCCGCCTCGCGGATCGCGTTGTACTCGATGTCGTGGGCGTCGGCATAGGCGGACGACGCGAAGTAGCCGGACCACTCGCGCCACTGCTGCTTGCGATTCAGCGGCGCCGTGACGGGGTGAAAGGCGGTGCCGACGCTCATCCGCCCGAGTATGCCGGACCGATCAGCCCACGGGCGTGGCCGTCGCGCCGGTTCCCCGTGCGGCAACGGCCTCGCGGCAACGGAGGATCGCCTCGACCGAGAGGTCCGCGTCGGCGTCCGTCGTGCTCCAGTTCGAGACCGAGATCCGCATCGCGGCCATGCCGTGCCAGGTCGTTCCGCCGAGCCAGCACGTGCCGTCGGCCTGGACCGCGGCAATGACGTCGCGCGTGAAGGCATCGGTCGCGGCGTCTTCGCCATCCACTGCAGGCGCGAATCGGACGAGGACCTGATTCAGGACCACGTCGTTGAGGATCGTGACACCCGGCGCCGCGCGCAGCCCGTCAGCCATTCGCCGCGCGAGGGCGCAGCAGCGATCGACCATCTCCGCGAGACCCTCGCGGCCGAGCTCCCGAAGGGCCGCGTAGATCGGGAAGCCGCGGGCCCGCCGCGACGACTCGGCCACCCAGTTGTACGGGTCGCGCTCGCCGCCCTGGGTTTCGACGTAGTACGCGGCCCCGAGCGTCATCGCCGCGTGATGGGCGGCTGCGTCCCGGACGATCGCGATCCCGCTGTCGTACGGCACGTTCAGCCATTTGTGTGCGTCGGTCGTCCAGGAGTCGGCGTCGGCGAGGCCGGCCGTCAGTTGCCGGAGGGAGGGCGTCGCTGCGGCCCACAGCCCGAACGCCCCATCGACATGGAGCCAGGCGTTCGGGAGCGCACGGACCGCCTCGACGATCTCGGGGAGCGGATCGAACGCACCGGTGTTGACGTTGCCCGACTGGGCCGAGACGAGAACCGGACCGTCCAGGCGCGAAAGCGTCTCGCGGAGGGCGTCGGCGCGCATCCGACCCTGGCCATCGGCGGCGACCCTGTGCACGCGATTCCGCCCGAGCCCCAGCATCTGGAGCGAGACGTGGATCGTGACGTGAGCCTCGTCGCCGACGACCACCGCGATCGGCGGCGCGCCGGTGAGGCCATCGTCCTCGACGTTCCAGCCCGCCCGCTCGAGGACTCGATGGCGGCCCGCGGCAAGCGCCGTGAACGAGGCCATCGTGGCGCCGGTCGAGAAGCCCACGGAGGATCCGGCAGGCAGCCCGAACAGGTCGACGAGCCATCCGGCCGCGACCTCCTCGACGACCGACGCCGCGGGCGACAGGGCGTACAGCCCGGCGTTCTGATCCCAGGCGCTCGCGAGCCAGTCCGCGGCCAGGGCAGACGGCAATCCACCACCGACGACGAACCCGAAGTAGCGCGGCCCGGCCGACGCAACGAGGCCGGGGTCGGCGGCGAGGGCGAGGTTCCCGATCACTTCGCCGGACGCCTCGCCGCGGGCCGGCAGGGCGCCGCCCAGACCGCCTCGGAGCTCATCGAGGGTTCCGCTCGCGCGGACCGGCCGTCGTGCGACGCCGTCGAGGAAATCGGAAGCAAGATCGGCGGTCTGCCGCAAGAGCGCGCGTCGGTCGGTCATCTTCATCCTCGTGCCGTCGCCGATCGGACGGCCGACGGCCGATCCTCAGTTCGTGCGCCGCTAACGATGCCACCTCCGCCCGCTGCGCCGCTCCGGACGCGTCAGGACGACGTCGGGTCGAGGACGCGACCCATGAACAGGATCTCGCCCCGAGGCCTCGTCGCGGACGGACGGGTGGGCGACCCGCGGCTGGCCTGCAGAACGGGTCCCGCCGACCGATCGACGCTCGGCTACCCTCAGCAGGAGACTCCAACCACGCTCACGGAGGGGTTCGTGGCCGAGCGCTACGACGCGGTCATCATCGGCGGCGGCCACAACGGGCTCGTCAGCGCGGCCTATCTGGCCCGGGCCGGAATGCGGACGCTGGTCCTCGAACAGCGTCACGTCCTAGGCGGCGCCGCGGTCACCGAGGAGCTCTTCCCCGGCTTCCGGTTCAGCGTCTTCTCCTACGTCGTCTCCCTGCTCCGCCCCGAGATCATTCGCGACCTCCACCTGCCGCAGCACGGCCTCGACATCCTGCCCCTCGACGGGACGTTCACTCCCCTGCGATCGGGCGAAGGCCCGAAAGGAGGCGGCGGTGACTACCTGTGGCGCGTCAACGACCACGGCCGGACGATCCGCGAGCTTCGCCGCTGGTCGAAGACCGACGCCGAGGCCTACGAGGAATACGGCCAGCTCATGGTCGAGATGGCGCGGTTCATCAAGCCCATCCTCGCGATCACGCCGCCCGACCTGACCTCCCTCGACCCGAGGCCGCTCCTGCCGCTGGGCGGCCTGCTCCGGACCTTCCAGCAGCTGCCCGAGCGCCAGCAGGCGGTGTTCGTCCAGCTGATGACGATGTCGGCCGCGGACTTCCTCGATCAGTGGTTCGACACGGATCCGCTCAAGGCCACGATGAGCGCGTCCGGGATCATCGGGACGTATCTCGGAGTTCGGTCGCCGGGCACGGCCTATGTGCTCCTCCATCACTACATGGGCGAGATCGACGGCGCGTTCCGCGCCTGGGGCATCCCGAAGGGCGGCACGGGCGGCGTGTCGAATGCGATCGCCAGCGCCGCGCGGGCGCTCGGCGCCGAGATCCGGACCGAGGCGCCGGTCGAGCGGATCCTCGTCCGCGATGGCCG
>DATAQF010000300.1:0-1963 GCA_036264795.1 Candidatus Limnocylindrales bacterium
GGATTCTGCCGGCCGTCCGGCCGGCCGTCGCGAAGCTCCTCGGCCTGCCCGCGGACCGGATGGTCCGGACGATCGTCCAGGTGGGCCACCCGACGGCGGCCGCTCGAAAGCCGAAGTCCGCCCGCGGTCAGGCGCGGCTTCCGCGGGAGCAGACCGTGTTCGCGGAACGCTGGCCGGCCGGCTGAGGGATCCGGAGGCGGATCACCCCCAGCGGTTGAACCCGATCGCTGCGAGGACCGCGAGGATCAGGACGAGCACCAACAGGGACGCGATCCGCCCGATCGGGCTACCGATGAAGCCCGACGCCAGCTGGCCGGACGAACCCGCCTGCCACATCGAGCGGATCGTCGCGACCTTGCCCGGCACGAACGCGATCCCGAGCAGCGCACCCGTGATGAAACCGCCGAGATGGGCGAAGTTGTCGACATAGCTCGACGCCGCGAGGCCGATGATGATGTTGAGCACGAGGATCCCGCCGAGCTGGGTGATGAAGTTCCGGGAGTTTCGATCGAGTGCCGGGTGATGGGTCCGCGTCGCGATGAGCAGGATCCCGAACAGGCCGAAGATCGCGCCGGATGCGCCGATCCCGAGCTGCGCACCACCGAACGCGAAGCTCGCGAGCGACCCACCGAGCGCGCAGGCGAGGTAGAACGCCGTCGTCAGCCAGGCGCCGTAGAGCCGCTCGACGATCGGGCCCGAGAGGTACAGGGCATACATGTTGAACGCCAGGTGGAGCGACAGCGGCGGGATCGGGCCCGGATCGTGGAGGAGCGTCACGGTCCAGAGGCGCCAGAGCTCGCCGGCCGCGACGGCGCGCTTGTCGAGCTCGAGAGCGGTGAAGATCTGCTGGCCGTCGCTCGCGAGCATCGCCGCCAGCGACACCGCGATCGTGACCCCGAGGATCGCGTAGGTGGCGACCGGCAGGACGGTTCCTCGGCCGCGAGCGAAATAGCGACGCGATGCGCGGACGTTGCCCGTTTCCTTGGCCAGCCAACCGAGGCGGTTCGCGATCTCGGCCTTGTCCGCGGCCGGCGCTCGCCGGTCGGCCTCCCGATACGCCGCGATGGCCCCGTTCAGGTCGCCGTCACGAACTCGGCCGGCCGCCACGTTCCGCCACGCGTGGTAGGTGGAGGACGTTTCGGGGAGCTCGAGAATCGATTCCCACGTTCGGATCGCGCCGGTCTCGTCGTCCATCCGGTACCGACTCTGGGCCATGCCCAGGAGTGCGGCGGCGGTGACCTCCGGGTCGTCGAACCCGACCACGCGCTGGTACGTCGCCAGGGCCTCACCGAAATCGCCTGCCTCGAGGTGCGCCGCACCCTGGTTCAGGAGCGCGGCCGCCGCCTCGCGGCTCAGCGGACCCGTCACGCGCCGGTCCACGTTCGGGCCCGGGCCCTGGGTCTCGTCCATTGGCGGGGACGATACAGGAGTCCCGGCTAGACTTGCCCGCGATGTGCGGACGCTTCAGTCAGCAGCGCCCGGCCTCGGAGCTTGCCGAGATCTTTGCGGCGGAGCCGCTGGCCGAGGAGCTCGGGCCGCGCTTCAACGTCGCCCCGACCGATGATGCGCTCGTCGTCGTGCAGCGTGACGATCGACGAGCGATCACCGCGTATCGCTGGGGACTGATCCCCCACTGGGCCGATGCAGCCAAGGTCGGCTCGCGGATGTTCAACGCTCGGGCGGAGACGCTGACGTCGAGCCCGGCGTTTCGCGATGCGCTTCGGCGGAAGCGCTGCCTCGTGCCGGTCGACGGCTTCTACGAATGGAAGCGGGACGGCAAGCGTCGTCAGCCGTTCCTGATCGCCCGATCGGACGGCAAGCCCCTCGCCCTGGCCGGCCTCTGGTCGGGCTGGCGCGATCCGACGGTGGACCGGGTCGTCCGAACGTTCACGATCGTCACCGCGGGACCGAACGCGCAGGTGGCCGACCTCCACGATCGGATGCCGGTCGTCGTCCCCGAGGC
>DATAQF010000079.1:0-9151 GCA_036264795.1 Candidatus Limnocylindrales bacterium
GCAACGAGATCCCGGGTGAGATGGTCGCGCTGTGCGATGCGGCCGCCGCAGGCGACTGGGACGGTGCCCGGCGGATCCACGACCGCTGGCTGTCGCTGTTCTTCGCGAACTTCCAGGGCGCCCCGAATCCCGTTCCGGCAAAGGCGGCCCTCGCGCTCATGGGCCTGATCGACGGAGATGCCGTCCGCGGGCCGCTCCTTCCACTCGATCCCCAGTCACGGGACACGCTGGCCGACACGCTCCGGACCCTCGGCCTCGTCGAGGCGGTCGGCGGCCGGATGCAGGCGCCGCTGGAGGTGTCGGCATGATCGCCGATCGCCCGCCGGCCACTCGGGATGAAGGCCTGGAGGTCGTGCAGGAGACGCTCCTCGAGGATCTCGCCGCCGGGCGGATCCGCGCCGCGGAGCCCGACCCAGCGGAGCCAGGCGGCTGGCGGGTCCGGCCGGCGGTCAAGTCGGCGATCCTCGCGCTGTTCGCCGACCCCACTCCTGCGGCCTGGCAGGTCGGCCCGTTCCCGTTCCGCGATCGCGCGGCCCTCGGCCCGATCGACCCGGGGCCCGGGCGACGCGTCGTGCCGGGGGGCACCGCGATCCGGGCCGGGGCTCATCTCGAGCCCGGCGTCGTCGTCATGCCGCCGTCGTACGTGAACGTCGGGGCCTGGGTCGGGGCGAACTCGATGATCGACTCGCACGTGCTCGTCGGCTCGTGTGCCCAGATCGGAGCGGACGTGCATCTCGCGGCCGGGGTCACGATCGGCGGCGTCCTCGAGCCGGCCGGCGCGCGGCCGGTCATCGTCGAGGACGGGGCGTTCGTGGGCGCGGGATCGCGGCTGCTGGATGGGGTCCTCGTGCGCCGCGGGGCGGTCATCGGTGCCGGAGTGATCCTGACCGGGACGTCGCGCCTCTACGACCTGGTCGAGGAGCGCGAGTGGCAGGGCACGGCCGATGAGCCGCTCGTCGTGCCGCCGGATGTCGTCGTCGTTCCGGGCAGCCGATCGCTTGACGGGGCGTGGGCCCGGGAGCGCGGCTTGTCGATCGCGACGGCGCTGATCGTGAAGCGGCGCGACGCCGGAACCTCGGCTCGGGTCGCCCTCGAGGAGGGCCTCCGCTGACCGACGGAGGCGCCGCAACGCAGTTCGCTGCGGTCTGCGGTGGGGTTTCGTGCGGTTTCGATCAGTCTGGGTGTCTCTGTCCGGGTCTGCTGCGGAATCTGGTACCCGTGCGCCTCGGCAACGGGACCTTCGCGCCCGGGACCGGTGAGCGAGGCCGGCCTACGTTCGGTGCACACCGGACTCCCCACCCGGGCACTGCACGAGACCGATCCGCCGATGATCCCCGCCCTCGCCCTCCCCCGGCTCGACTGGGCCGCCATCCGGAATCATGCTGGAGCGAACCCACGCCGGGTCGCGGCCATGACCGTGCTGGCGTTCGCGCTGACGTCCGTCGGGCTCCTGGCGGCGCCGCGCAGCACCCTCGCCTGGGATGCGAACGCGTTCAGCTCGAGCTCGGAAGGCCAGCTCGCGAGCCTGACGAACCAGGCCCGCGCCAACGCCGGCCTGCGCGCCCTGAAGATCGATTCGACGCTGAACTCGATCGCGCGCTGGCGCAGCAAGGACATGATCGTCCGCGACTACTTCAGCCACAGCATCCCGCCCGGCGGCTACAACGTCTTCCACGTCCTCGACCAGAAGGGCTACTGCTACCGGATCGCCGGCGAGAACATCGGCTGGAACAACTACCCCGACGACGTCGCGACCGCCACCATCCAGCGCCAGTTCATGGACTCAGCCGGCCATCGGTCGAACATCCTCGGCAAGGCCTGGGACGCGATGGGCATCGGGGCCTACAAGGGGCCGACCGGCAAGAAGATGTGGACCGTGATCTTCGCGGATCGCTGCGGCTCGACCTCACCCGCTCCGAAGCCGACGCCGCGTCCGACCGCGCGACCGACGCCGAAGCCGGCGCCGCGGGCCACGGCGGCGCCGAAGGTGGTCGCCACGCCGAAGCCGACTCCGAAGCCCGAGACCCGACCGACGCCCGCCGCCACGCCCGCCCCGACGCCCGTGATCACGACCGCGCCCGACCCACTCTCCGGCTCCGGTCTCGGGGTGGGTCCGGGCGGCAACGGCGCGGGCTCGGGCAATGGCGCCACGAACGGCGACGGCGGCGCGAGCGGCAATGGGCCGCCGCCGGGCCTGGGGACCCGGCCGGCCGATCCGTCGAGCGCGGAGGGGAGCCTCCGGGTCGTCGATCCGTCGAACCCGCCCGGATTGTTCGAGACCGTCGTCGGCGGCGTCGCCGGGTTCTTCTTCGGAGCCTGAGCGGACCCTGGCAGGCCCCGAGCGCGAGCCGCCGGGGCCAGGTCCGCGCCGACGCGGCGACGCGACCCGGCGGCGCGGCCGCTCACCCGCTCGGTCTACACTCCCGCCGATGCCCGCCATCCTCGAGGCGCACGATCTCGCCAAGCGCTATCGGCTCGGCGCCACGACCGTGGATGCGTTGCGTGGCGTTTCGCTGAGCGTCGACGAGGGCGAGTTCGTCGCCCTCATGGGCCCGTCCGGCTCGGGCAAGTCCACGCTGCTCCAGCTCCTCGGCGGGCTCGACCGGCCGACGGCCGGGGAGGTCATTCTCCAGGGCGAGACGATCAGCCGGCTCGGCGATGACGCCGCCACGAAGCTGCGCCGGGACCGGACCGGGTTCGTCTTCCAGTCGTTCAACCTCATCCCGCTCTTCGACGTCACCGAGAACGTGGCCCTCCCGTTCACCATCGCCGGCGTGGAGACGTCGAAAGGGGAGATCGCCGAGCGCATCCGGGACGTGATCGCCCTCGTGGACCTCGCCGGCAAGGAGCACCACCGCCCCGACCAGCTGTCGGCCGGCGAGCAGCAGCGCGTCGCGATCGCCCGGGCCCTCGTCACGCGCCCGGCGCTGCTCTTTGCGGATGAGCCGACCGGCAACCTCGACTACACGACCGGGACGGAGATTCTCGAGGCGCTCTGGCGGTCGTGCGTCGAGCGACACCAGACGATCGTCCTCGTGACCCATGACTCGAAGGCCGCGGCCTATGCCGACCGGGTACTCGTCATCTCCGACGGTCGGATTCGCGACGAGATCGCCCTCGGCCGGCGGGCCGACCACGACACCGCGCCCCTGGTCGGTCGCCTCGCCGGGCTCGGACTCTGATCCGTGGGCGGGTTGATCTCGCTCGCCCTTCGGAGCCTCGCCGCGAGGCGTGGCCGGACGATCCTCTCGATCGTCGGGATCGCCCTCGGGATCGGCGTCCTCTACGCGTCTCTCGAGACGGACGCGGGCATCTCGTCATCGATCGATCGGACGGTTCACGACCTCGTCGGGCGGGCGGACCTCCGCGTCGAGGCGTTTGGTGAGCGACGGCTCACGGCTGACAGCCTGAGCGCAATCGAGGCCGCGCCGGGCGTCGTCATCGCCGCTCCGGGCCTCGAGCGGAGGACCTATCTCGCTCCGGCCGCCAACGATCCCAACGCGGCCCCCGCTCCGGTGACCGCCCTCGGCATCGACCCGGCCCGCGAGCCCGCCGTCCGGGACCTGACGCTCGCCGCCGGCCAGTCCCTCCCGGCAACCGACGCCGCCGCGGCGCTCCTGACGCAGACGCTGGCCGCGGCGCTCGGGACGAACGTCGGCGGGACGGTGACCCTCCAGGGCTCGGCCGGGCCGGTCGATCTCTCCGTTGTCGGGATCCTCGCGGGCGACGGGCCGATCGTCGGATCCGGCGGGCGGACGGTCATCGTCCCGCTCCAGACGCTCCAGCGCGTCTTCGAGGACCCGACGGTGAGCCGGGTCGACATCGTGACGGGCGAGGGCGCGACGCCGGCCGAAGTGGCCGCGGCCCTCGGCGTGGCCCTGACGACCCAGCCGTACGTGCTGTCTTCCCCGGCCGACCTCGCCGCCTCGCTCCGGAGCTCGACGGCGGACTTCCGGGCGATGACCGCCCTGATCGCGGCGGTCGCCCTGTTCGTCGGGGCCTTCCTGATCTTCAACACGCTGTCGATGACGGTCGCGGAGCGGGTCCGCGAGCTCGGGCTCCTGCGGGCCGCCGGAGCCACCCGCCGCCAGCTCGTCTGGTTCGTCCTCGCCCAGGCGATCGCGCTCGGCATCGCCGGAGCGGTCGTGGGCATCGCCGTCGGCTTCGTGCTCGGCGAGCTCATGGCCGCGGAGGTTCGCTCGATCGGTTCGATCCCGTTCGATCGCGTCGACCCGACCATCGCCTCGATCATCGCCGTCGTGGCCGTCGGGCTCGGCGTGACGATCGCCGCGTCGCTCGAACCCGCCCGGCGCGCCGGTTCGATCCCACCCGTGGAGGCGCTCCGCGAGCGACTCGATCCGGCCTCGGCGCGGCGTGCCCGCCTGCGCTGGCTTGTCGCCGTGTTCGTTGCGGTGGGGGTCGCGGGACTGCTCGTCTGGCCGCGCGACGCGGGGACCGCGGGCCTCGTTCGCTCGGCGGTCATCTACGTCGTCCTGTTCCTGGCGATCCTCGTCGCGCCCCTCGTCCTCGGCGCGCTCGGTCGCATCGCCGGCCTCCCGTTCCGCCTCGTCCTTCGACTCGAGGAGCGGCTTGCCCGGGCATCGATCGTCCGCGACCGCAGCCGCACGACGCTGACCGTCGGGGCGCTCGCGATCGGGCTGGCGATGGTCGTCGCCGTCGGCGCCGTTGCCCACCAGTCGCGCCTTGCCGCGTCGGCGTGGCTGTCCGAGGTGATACCAGGGGACGAGCTCCTCACCTCGATCCGGCCCGTCGCGCTCGACGAAGCGGCGATCGGGCAGCTCCAGGCGGTCGACGGGGTCAAGCGCATCAGCCCGATCGCCGTGTTCGAGGTCGCCCGCAACGGCGTGAGGTTCGACGCCGCCGCGGTACGCGGGGCGGACCTCCTCGACGACGGCCGGCTGCGCATCGTTGCCGGCGACCGTGGCGCCGCCCTCATGGCGCTGGACGCCGGGGGCTCGGTCGTCATCCCCCAGGTTCTCGCCGATCGAACGGGTCTCGGGGTCGGTTCGACGATGACCCTCGCCGTCGGAAACGGCCAGGTCATCGATCTGCGGGTCGTCGGTGTCGCCGCGCGCACGATTTTCGGGAAGGCGGGCGAGGCCGTCCTCCTGGGTTGGAACGACGCCACGACGATCTTCGGAGTCGCGGGCGCCGACGTCCTCGCCGTTCGCTACGCACCAGGCCGCCAGATCGACACGCAGCCGACCCTCGAGCGGACGGCCCGCGAGCTCGCGCTCGAGCCGAACCCGATCGATCGGATCGCGGGCGCGGTCGACGACGCGCTCGGACGCGTCTTCGGCCTGTTCGACGCCCTCGCCCTTGTCGCCGTCATCGTGGCGGCGCTCGGGATCGTGAACACGCTCACGGTCAGCGTCCTCGAGCGCGTTCGCGAGCTCGGCGTCCTGCGGGCTGCCGGGATGACGACCCGCCAGGTCCGGCGGACGGTCGTCGTGGAGGCCGGGATCCTCGGCATCGTCGGCGCGGTGCTCGGGATCGTGACCGGGCTCGTCGCGGCCGCGCTGCTCATCGTCCTTGCCGGTGCGGGCCCGCTCATCCCGGATCCGCCGTGGGCGTCGATCGCGATCGCGGCCATTCTCGGCATCGGGATCTCGATGGCCGCCGCCTGGTATCCCGCCCGCCTGGCGAGCCGCCTGGCCATCGTCGCCGCCGTCCAGCACGAATAACGCGATGGTAGACTCGGCGCGCCGCGCAGGACCGGGAGGGGACCGGGGATCCGGCGCCGCGCGGAGCGGAGGAAAGCGTCGCCTGATGTTCACCGCCAGTGCGCGTCTGAGCCGGCTTCCCGTCGAGGAACGCGGGATCACGATCGCCGACTTCCTCGTGCCGATCCGCGTCGGCGAGCGCATGGGGACCAGGCTTCGCCACATCGCGCTGATCGCGATCGGCGCCGTGTTCATCTACGCCACGGCGCGGATCGCGATCCCGATTCCCGGCTCGCCGGTACCGATCACGGGGCAGACCTTCGGGGTCCTCCTCGTCGGCGGCGCCCTCGGCTTTCGCCGAGGCCTGATGAGCATCGCGCTCTACGTCCTGATCGGTTTGATCGGCCTGCCGTTCTTCGCCGAGGGGAAGGGCGGTGTGTCGGTGATCCTCGGGGCGACGGGCGGCTATCTCGTCGGCTTCCTCCTGGCCGGATCGCTCGTGGGCCGGCTGGCGGAGCTCGGCTGGGACCGGCGGATCATCGGCGCCCTGGGCGCGATGGCGATCGGCAACGTCGTCATCTACCTCGTGGGGGTGCCGTGGCTGATGGCCGTTGCCCACCTCGACCTCGCGAACGGGATCGCGAAAGGCCTGACGCCATTCCTCCTGGGAGACGCGATCAAGCTGCTTCTGGCCGCGGCCGCCTTCCCCGCGGCGTGGTGGGTCGTGGGGCGACGCGCCGGCGAGGGCTGACAGCTCGCGCGACCCGACCGCGTCAGCCATGCGCGACGAGGGCAGAGCGCTGCCGGCTGACGCCGGCTGGAAACAGCGCCCCAGCGTCCCATGCCCGATCCTTCGCACGTGACGGATCCCCGGAGCAGCATCGTCGCCGACGCCGCCGAGCTCGCCGGTCTCTATGGTCCGGGATCGGAGGCCTGGGCGCTCAACCGTGAGGCGATGCTGCTGCTCGGAGCGGGGCCGCGGGCATTGCTCCTCCAGCTCGCCCATCCACAGGTGGCCGCGGGCGTCGCGGACCACAGCGATTTCCGCTCCGATCCATGGGCGCGGCTGCGGGGGACGCTTCGAAGCTATCTCGCGATCGTCTACGGGACGCGGACGACGGCGCGCTCGGAGATCCGCCGTCTGAACGCGCTCCACCGGACGATCACCGGCCCGACCTACCAGGCGCGCGATCCGGAGCTCTCCCTGTGGGTCCACGCGACCCTCGTGGACTCGACGATCGTCGCCGCCGATGCGTGGGTCGAGCCATTGTCCCGGGCCCGTCGGGAGCGCTACTACGCCGAGACGTTGCCGATCGGACGGGCCTTCGGCATCCCGGCCGAGCTCCTGCCTCGAGACCTGGCGGCCTTCGAGACGTATCTCGAGCGGATGCTCGCGCCCGACGGGCCGGTCCGGGTGGGCTCACGCGCCCGGGGTCTGGCCGAGGTCGTGCTCCGTCCGCCGCTCGGACCGGTCGTGCCCGCACTGGCCACCCTGCCGTCACTCGCGTATGCGTGGACGCTCTGGCCGGCGGTCGGACTGCTGCCGCCGTCGGTTCGTCGGGCCTACGGCTTCCGTTGGTCGGTGATCGAGCAGGCGGTCAGTGCCTGGCTCGTTGCGGGATGGCGCACATGGCGGCCGATCCTGCCTCGGGATTTCCGCCAGATGCCGCAGGCCCGCGCGGCCGATCGTCGCATCCTCGGTCGGTCCTGACGCTCCGCGTCCGGATCTCGCCGAGAGCTCAGTTCCGCGGGTGCCCCAGCCAGACCGTCCCGCCGTTCTCTCGAACCATGAGGATCCCCGTCGGCCCAACCGCGAAGCTCCATTGCGATCCATCCGCGGATGGATCGGGCCGATCACCGGTCTCGGCGAGCGTCGACGTCGAGCCGGTTTCGTGGAAGGCGATGACCGCCGGCGCTGACGCGCCCTCCAATCGGACCACAGCCACGGCGTGGCGACCGTCCGTCACGAGCCGGAATTCGACGATCGTCGAGGGGGCGGCGATCCGGGTCCACGTTCGGCCGTCGTCGGACAGCCACGCCCGATCGCCCGGGCTCGCCGACCTCTCGATGGCGACCAGTGCGCGATCGGTGATCCGGACGATGGACATCGCGGCGTCGTTGCCATTCGATGCACCGGTCAGCGGTTCGCGTGTCCAGCTCGCCCCATCCGCCGACCACCAGATCGAGGGATGGATGCTCGACGCGCCACCGCACCCCTCCGGGCCGATGACGGCGCCGGCCACGACGAGTCCACCGGCAAAGCTCGTCGCGCCGGTGACGACGAGGCGGCCGGCGGAGATCTGCGGAAGGGGGGCCGATCGCCACGCGACACCGTCGGTCGAGAGCCAGATGGCCGGTGTCCGGCCGTCGGTGCGCAGGCCGGTCGCGATGTCGCCCGCCGAGCCCGCGTCGAGCGTCTGGACCCGGTTGGACCCGAAGACCCTCGGCCAGGCGACCCGTCGCCACGTCAGGCCGTCACGCGACGACCACAGGGCGGCGACGGTCGGCGGCCCGCCGCAGGTGTTGCCGGCGGGCCGGCCAACGAGAAGCAGACCGGTCGGCCCCTGGACGAGCCCGGCGACCTGGATGGATGGATCGAGTCCCCTGCTGTCGAGCGGTCGCGCCGCTGCCCAGCGGATCCCGTCTGATGACGAGGCGACCGAGAACGCCAGGGGCGATTGGCCGTCGCCAAGGTTGCCGCCGCTCATCCCGACGGCCACGAAGCCTCCGCTCCAGCCATACACGCTGATCCGCGTGGAGTTGAGCGGCAGGATCGGGCCGGCCTTCGTCCACGCGACCCGCGCCCACCAGCCCCCGGGTGCCAGCGCGATCGAAGGGCTGGCGGTGGTCGGAGGGCTCGCAGGCGGAGTCGGGGTCGGCGAAGAGGACGCAGCGGGCGGCGACGGTGGCATCGTCGAGGGGCTTGCGCCGCCGACGGCGGCCGATCGGACCGGGACCGAGACTTCGGGCGACGCCGGCGCTGCGTTGCATGCGGCGATCACGGAACCAGCGGCAACGACGATGGCGAAACGGGCGAAGGCCGATCGGCCACGGAGCGGGCGCATGGCATCCCCAGATGGGCGCAGCAACGGCCGATGGCTCGGCTCGGGGCTGAGACGCACGATGGCCCTGGGGCGTTACCGCGGCGTTTGGTCAGTAGAGGCGCGGGACCCGCGGATGGAAGCGGGGCACGAGGTTCAACGGCGTATGCGCGTCGAGCGTGGCGAGCAGCGTCTTCGTCCCTGCGATCTTGAATCGGTTCGCGGCGAGGTAGTCGTGGATGCCGGCCCAGAATGCCGTCGGCCCCATTCGGCGGCGAAGGTCGTCCAGGAAGTTCCCGCCCTGGATGTAGACAGCCTCGTAATAGCAGGCGCCGGAGTACTGATAGATCGTCAGGTCGAGCCGCGCGGTCGGGCAGCTCGACGCCCGGCGCAGGCCGAGGACGTAGCGAGCGACGAAGTCCGTGG
>DATAQF010000096.1:0-6671 GCA_036264795.1 Candidatus Limnocylindrales bacterium
GCTGGGCCGCCGCGCGCAGGAGCGGCTCCAACGCCGTGTCGGCCGGGTAGGGCGTCCGAAGGACCGCCTCGTTCAGCTCGAGGACACCACCGTGGACGAGCCTCCCGAGCTCGGCGATCGTCCGGATCTCGGTCATCGACCGAACGACGAACGCCCGGTCGCCGACCGTGCCGTGGCCGGGCACGACGGCGCCGGTCGCGTAATCGACCATCGCCTCGACCGATGCCGGCCAGTCGAGCGGATAGGCATCCCCGAAGTACGGCGTCGCGTCGGCCTCGACGAGGTCACCCGCGAACAGCACGTCGGCGTCGGGGACGATCACGACGATGTCGTTGTCCGTGTGCCCTCGCCCCAGATAGCGGAGCTCGATGCGCCGACCGCCCGCATCGAAGTCCAGCAGGTCCGAATCGCCATCGAAGGTTCGGTCCGGCGGGTCGAGGACGACCTGTGCAAGATCGGCGGCGAGCTCGGGCATCGCGGCGGCGACGGTCGCCAGCTGGGCGGCGCCGGTGTCGCGGATCATCCGGGCGCAGCGCTCGTGGCCCCAGATCGGTGCCGGCCGGAATCGATGATTGCCGAACGCGTGGTCGTTGTGGCCGTGGGTGTTCACGACCGCGCGGACCGGCAGCGCGGTGAGGTCCCGGAGGTCGGACAGGATCTCGTCGGCCTGGCGATGCGAGATCCGCGTGTCGACGATGAGCACGCCGTCGTCACCGAGGATCGCCCCGATGTTCTGGTCGTAGAACGCGTAGCGACGCACGAACACGCGGTCGCCGATCTCGGTCCAGACGGACATGAGCAGCAGCGTAGCGCCGCGGATGCCTACCATGCGGCTCGATGACGAGCTCCACGACGACGACGGCCAGGGCCCGCGATGGCACCGAGCTCCTGGTTCGGCACTGGACGCCGGCCCGCGAGCCGTGGGCGGACCTGCTGATCGTCCACGGCATCGCCGAGCACTCTGGTCGCTACGAGCACGTGGGCGATTGGCTCGCCGAAGCCGGACTGGACGTGAGCGCCTACGACCAGCGCGGGTTCGGAGGGTCGACCGGGCGCCGTGCCTGGCTGGAACGCTGGTCGCAGAACCATGACGACCTCGAGGACCGTCTCGCAGCCGTTCGATCCGCATCACGTGGGCGCCCGGTCTTCGTCTACGGACACTCGCTCGGAGGACTGATCGCGCTCGGCTATGCCGTCGCCGACCCCGAGAGGCCCCAGCCGGACGGATATGTGCTGAGTGCGCCGGCGACAGACAGCGACCTGGCCGCGTGGAAGCAGGCGCTTGCCCCGCTGCTCGGCCGCGTGGCACCCCACCTTGCGATCCCGAACGGGTTCGACGGCGGGCTGCTGTCGCGCGACCCCGAGGTCGGTCGCCGCTACCTGGCGGATCCCCTGAACCAGCACGCGACGACAGCGCGCTTCGGGATGGAGGCCCTCCGCGAGCAGGCTCGGGTTCGGGGAGCGCTCGCCCGCCTGGCCATTCCCGCCCTGGTGATCCACGGCCAGGAGGATCGGCTCGTCCCGCCGGCGGCAAGCGAGCCGCTGGCGCGCCTTGCACGGGTCGTTCGACGGACCTATCCGGGTCTCCGCCACGAGACCCACAACGAGCCCGAGGGCCACGAGGTCATCGAGGACGTGATCGCCTGGCTGCGGACGACCGCCGCGATCAGTCGCGCCGACCCGACGCCCGGCATCTGATCCGCGCCTCCCGCTCAACCTCGCGATGCTAGGATGCGGGCAACCGAATATCGCCTCCGGGGAGCGCAATCGCGCTGAGAGTGTGGCCCGACCACAGACCCGCCGAACCTGATCTGGCTCGTACCAGCGAAGGAAGCAGGCCCATCGACTCTATGCCGCCGTCCCCCGGAGGGACGGCGTTTTTGTATTTCGATGGAGGTTTGAAGGAACGACATGACGACCCAACCCCGCCCGACCACCGCCTGGCGAACCCGCGACATCGTCGTCGTGGCGGTGATTGCCGTCGCGTTCGGCGTGTTCTTCTGGGCGTTCGGACTGGCATGGTCAGGTCTGGCGGCGCTCGGACCGATCCAGAACGTTTTGTACGCCGGCTGGCTGCTGCCGGCGATCGTCGCTCCGCTCATCGTCCGCAAGCCGGGTGCGGCTCTCTTCGCGGAGCTCGTTGCGGCCGGCGTGTCGATGCTGATCGGGAGCCAGTGGAGCGTGGATACCCTCGTCTCAGGGCTCGTTCAGGGCGCGGCCGCCGAGCTCGTCTTCGCCGCGTTCCGCTATCGAAACTGGTCCCTGCCCGCCATTGCCCTGGCTTCGCTGGCCAGCATGGCCGCAGCGTTCGTCCACGACTGGCTCGTCTATTACGCCACCTACGACGCCGGGGCGCTTTTCGTGCTTGCGGCATTCATGGCCGTCTCGGGCCTCGTCGTTCTTCCGCTGGTCGCGGTCGCGATCGTGACCGCACTGCGCCAGACCGGCGTCCTCGAGGGATTTCCCGCCTGAGCGCGTCGGCCGGTCGCGGGTCAGGCCCCGTCGCGGTCCGCGCCGAGGGGTTCGGTTTCCGCTACGACGGGGCAAGCGCGGACGCAGTTCGGGATCTGACGTTCGAGCTCGAGCCGGGGCAGCTGCTCCTCGTCGTCGGCCCGTCCGGATCGGGGAAGAGCACGCTGGCCCTCGCGCTCGCCGGCCTCGTTCCGCATGAGCTCCCCGGGGAGTGGCACGGGACGCTGACCCTCGACGGCGTCGGGGTGGGAGCGGACGCCGATGCCGCTCGGGCCGCGCGGGCCGGGTTCGGGGGCCGCGTCGGGCTGCTGTTCCAGGACCCCGATCGGCAGCTCGTGATGGAGCGAGCCGAGGACGACGTGGCCTTTGGATTGGAGAATCGCGGCTGGCCCGTCGCGGACATGCGCGCGCGTGTCCCGGAAGCGCTGGCCGAGGTCGGCCTCGCGGGCTTCGAGCGCCGGCGGCCGGCTCACCTGTCCGGTGGGGAGCAGCAGCGGCTGGCCCTCGCCGGGGCCCTGGCGCCGCGGCCGGGTCTGCTCGTGCTCGACGAGCCGACCGCCAACCTCGACCCGCTCGGGGCCGCGGCCCTGATGGAGCGGCTGGCCGTCCTTCGCCAGGACCGGCGAACGTCGATCGTCCTGATCGAGCACCAGGTGGAGTTGGCGTGGCCGATGGCCGATCGCGTCCTGGCGCTCGGCCCCGACGGGGAACGGCTCGACTGGGGACGTCCGGCCGACGTTCTCCAGCGCAGCTCGTCGACGATGCGCGCGGCCGGGATCTGGCTGCCGGGAGATCGGGGAGGGGAGCGGATAGTCGTCGGCGCGCGGGGTGAGCAACCCTCCACGTCCGCGCCTCCCGTCGTGGAGGCGATCGATGTCGGCTTCGGATACGAGCCGGGTCGGCCAGCGGTGAAGGACGTCTCGCTCGGGATCCGACCGGGCGAACGTGTCGCGCTCGTCGGCCCGAATGGGAGCGGGAAGTCGACCCTCGGGCGACTCCTCGTCGGCCTTCTCGAGCCGGATCACGGGACCGTCCGGCTTGGCGGCACGGACCCTGGCCGCATGCCGCCGGCCGTCCTCGCTCGGCAGGCCGGCTACGTCTTCCAGGACCCCGAGCGCCAGTTTCTTGCCGCGACGGTCCGGGACGAGGTCACCCTCGGGCTCAACGGCCGGGAGCTGCCAGGGATCGAAGAGCTCATGGCCGGTCTCGGCCTGCCGCTGGCGGTCTTCGCACCGCGGAGCCCGTATCAGCTCTCGGGTGGCGAGCAGCGCCGTCTGTCGCTGGCATGTGTTCTCGTCCGTCGCCCCGATCTGCTGGTCCTCGACGAGCCGACGTTCGGTCAGGATCGTCGCGGCCACGAGGCATTGCTGGCCATCCTCGATGAGCGCGTCGAGGCTGGAGCCGCGGTCCTCGCGGCGAGCCACGATCGCCGATTCGTCGCCGACTTCGCCAAGCGCGTGGTCGCCATCGATCGGGGCCGCCTGGTCGACGGTGATGACGGGCGACGCACCCGGCTCGGACCCGTGATCGCCCGCCTCGAGCCGGACGAGACCCAGCTCGAGAGCCCCCTCGGCCGTCTCGGACCGCTGACCAAGCTGGTGATCGCGGTCGCGTGGTTGATCGGGCTGACGACGACGACGTCGGTCTGGACGCCTACGGCGTTGACGGTGGCGATCCTCCTCGTCGCAACCGTGCTGGGCCGGGTTCGGCCAAGCACGTTCATTCGCGCCGCGCTTCCGCTATGGGTTGCCGCCCTGTCCGTCGGATTCTTCAACGCGGTCCTCGCGGCGGCGAACGCCGACCCCGGTGCCGCCGAGATCGCCCGATTCGGCCCACTCAGACTGACCGAGCCGGGTCTCGCCGGCGGGATCGGGCTGGGGGCGCGGATCGTGGCGATCGCCGCGATCGGGGTCGCCTTCGCCCAGACCACGGACTCGACCCGCCTCGTCGACGCGCTCGTCCAGCAGGCGCGGCTGCCCGACCGATTCGCGTACGGCGCGCTGGCCGCTTACCAGGCACTGCCCCGTCTCGGCCAGGACCTGACGACCCTGCGCCAGGCTCGGCGGATCCGTGGCCTTCGGACGTCGTGGCATCCAAGACTGCTCATCGCCCTGCTGGTCCTCGCGATCCGCCACGGCGACCGACTGGCGCTGGCCATGGATGCCCGCGGGTTCGGCTCCGGGCCACGCAGCCGCTATCGCGAGGTGCGCTGGACCTGGCTCGATCCGGTTGCGGCCGCCGCGGCGCTGGGTCTCCTCGTCGGTGCGCTCGCACTTGCCCGTTGATCGGGCACGGATCGGCGATGGCGCGCGGGGCGCGACAGCCGAAACGAACGGCGGACCGAACTGCCGGGGCGGCGTAACGTAGAGGGCCACTCGCGAACATCGACGCGGCGCCGGCCGGCCGTTGCCCGGGCCGCTGCGCAGAGAAGGAGCTTCCGATGACCGACACGCTCGAGCGAGTCAGGACGTACCAGCAGTTCATCGGCGGATCGTTCGTCGATTCTGCATCCGGCGAGACGCTCGACGTCGTGAACCCGGCCAACGACCAGGTCATCGCCAAGGTCCCGAGGAGCTCGGCCGAGGACGTCGACCGGGCCGCCCAGGCCGCGGACAAGGCCTTTCCGGCCTGGGGAAGCGCGACGCCCGCGGAGCGATCGAACGCCCTCCTCAAGCTCGCCGACGCGCTCGAGGCTCGGGGCGAGGAGATCGGCCGGCTCGAGAGCCAGAACGCCGGCAAGCCCGTCGGCGCCGCGATCGACGAGGTCCCGGTCGTCGTCGACAACCTCCGCTTCTTCGCCGGAGCGGCGCGCCTCCTCGAGGGCAAGGCCGCGAACGAGTACATGGAGGGCCACACGTCGATGATCCGGCGCGAGCCGGTCGGTGTCGTCGCCTCGATCGCGCCGTGGAACTACCCGATCATGATGGCCGGCTGGAAGATCGGACCGGCGCTCGCCGCCGGGAACACCGTCGTCCTGAAGCCGTCGGCCCGGACGCCACTCACCGCCCTCGTCCTCGCCGAGCTCGCGGCCGACATCCTGCCCCCGGGAGTCCTGAACGTGATCACGGGCTCGGGCGGTGACATCGGCGACGCGCTCGTCGGGCACCCGAAGATCGGGATGGTCTCGGTGACCGGCGACACCGACACCGGCAAGCACATCGCGAAGGTCGCGGCCGACCGCGTCAAGCGGCTCCACCTCGAGCTCGGTGGGAAGGCGCCGGTGATCGTCTTCGACGATGCGGACCTCGACGCCGTCGCCGAGGCGATCAAGCTCTGGGGATACTGGAACGCCGGCCAGGATTGCACGGCCGCGACGCGGGTGATCGCCGGCCCGAAGATCTACGACCGGTTCGTCGCCGAGCTGACCGACCAGGTGAAGTCGATCAAGTGGGGAGACCCGGCCGAGAGTGACGACATCGAGATGGGCTCGCTCATCGCCCAGGCCCAGGCCGACAAGGTCGAGGGCATGGTGGAGCGGGCGCGCCGAACGAACGGCACCGAGGTCGTGACCGGCGGCGTGCGGCCGAAGCGCGCCGGCGCCTTCTACGAGCCGACGGTCATCGTCGGACCCGATCAGAAGAGCGAGATCGTCCAGGACGAGGTGTTCGGTCCCGTCGTCACCGTCCAGCGCTTCTCCGACGAGGACCAGGCGATCAAGTGGGCGAACGACGTCCGCTTCGGACTCGCGGCGTCGGTCTGGACGTCCGACGCCGGACGCGGGATGCGGGTCGCGAAAGCGATCCAGTTCGGGACCGTCTGGATCAACGACCATTTCATGCTCGTCTCGGAGATGCCCCACGGCGGGTTCAAGGAGTCCGGCTACGGCAAGGACCAGAGCATGTACGCGGTCGAGGACTACACCGTCGTCAAGCACGTGATGCTGAAGATCTGACGCTCGCGGGCCGATCAGCTCCGATTCGGGGTCAGCGCGGCGACGGCCTCGCGGATGGCGCTCAGCGAGCCGATCGTCTCGAAATCCCAGGGCGATCGGACGATCAGGATCGGGTGGCTGAACCCGATGCGGACATAGTCGGCCAGCGTCTCCGCGACCTCGTCGACCGTGCCGCCGACGAGGAGCTGGCCGTCGCCCTCGCGCGGGCGATGGACCGTGGCATACGAGGCCCACACGCGTTCGGCTTCCGCCCGGGATGATCGGACGACCACGTTCAGGTTCACGGTCCGCTCGATCTCGGACTCGT